>JAUYDP010000446.1 GCA_030691805.1 Dehalococcoidia bacterium
GGGGTTGGAGTGGCCGGCGCGGGAGTGGGCGCGGCGGCGGCCGGCTTGGACGTCGGTGCAACGCTTGCTGGTTTGGCCGTCGGCGTGGACGTGGGCGCCGCGGATGGGGCGCAGGCCGCTAGGGACAGCGCCAGGACAACCAGCAGTAATCCTGAGACGATCTTGCCTATCATGCTCACCTCCATTTGCTTTTCATGCCTGAGAAGGCTACCGACTCAATAACCTTTCAAGCTTAGGCCAGTTATTGAAACGCCTTTTCTCCCAGGGAAGACTCAGGGGCGGGAGTATTGCCTACAGTATACGGACGCGACACTGGTTGTCAATCTTTTGCCCCAACAGTACCGTGATGTGCGGGATCTCAGGCCCAGATCACGCACAACAAAACTCCATCTACCCATGGGCCAACTCCCTTCTCCAGGATGCTGGCGACACAATGCCATATCGGGATTCTGCGCGTTCTTGCAGAGTGGAATTCCGTGGTCACCCCAGGGATGAATTCCGTGACCACGTAGTGGGGAAATAATTTAAACATTTTACCCCTCAAAGGAGGGAATTAATGGGACAGAAGGACACGACTGTACCCGCAGGTCCTGGCCTGGTCTGCGGTGAAGTAGCCGCCCTGCTCTGAGGCGATCTCAAAGAGCCGAGCACGGTCTGGAGCCTGCATCGGCCCCTGCGTTCGAGTTTCTTTCTCCATGTCACTCACACGTCAAATTTCATTTGTAGCCCGGTGCGGAGCTATACGCCCTGGATAGCACCATTGGAGCCCTCATTTGGCGCCGCGTCGCCAGCGACGGTTACCACCCGGCGGTAGCAGGCGGCACGGTCTTTCAGTTTCGGGTCAGGATAGACCCGGACGTTTCGACCAAGGCTATCACTAACACGGTACTGGTGAGCGACGGATCTACCGTTGTGGCTTCAACGGCCAAGACGGATGTGTGGCGGCGGACAATGCTGCCCCTGCTGCTCAGGAATAGCTCCGCGTAGTAAGGGGTTACTCTTGGGCTGAGCTGTGGATAGCCTACATGCCCGCAGAACCTAACTGACCCTCTTGACTCGTATGGCTGGAGCATATTATACTACTCACGTGATTCACATGACTAGCGTGAATCAAACGGACCTCTGAGGGAGGGGGCCAATGCAACAGCGCGTTATGGCAAAAAGAGAAGATGTCTCACTTCATGATCCATGAGAAGGCCCCTTCCACGAACAAAAAGCCGAGAGCAGTAAAGCCGGCCCCCCTAAGTGCCGTAAGCTCCACTTTGGTTCTCTCAGTTGAGAGGCCCCCAGACCCCGAGCCAGATAAGAGAGTCATCGATTGCAGATGCGGGGGACAACTCAAATATACCTGTTACTCCTCAATAATCACCTGGGAAGGGCAAACAATCGAGATTCCCCAAATGTATGGCTGGGTTTGTTCTGCTTGTGATCTCGAACTTCTGCATTCGTCCGTGGGCGATCAGTTACACGAGAAGATGAGCCAACACAACAAGACGCCGGTTCATGGTTCGGGCCGCCGACGTTAATCCTCCTGATGGCTTCGACCCTGAGCGCTGGCGAATTATCACACGGGAGTTTGTAAGAAGAGGTCTACGCGCCCCTGGCCCGGCAGTGCGCTTACCAGACCCAAAGGAGCCTAAACAGCCGTTCCGTACAGCCATCCTCCTTAGGGGGATCTGCTCTTGGCATGATGACGAGACCTTCCGTGACCTAGAGTTCAAGCTGCCCAACAAGCAGATCAAGGTAATCCGCTACAGCTACAACGGGCCAGATAAACCCCAATACGAACATCTCGACACCATCCAGAGCCTTACAACCCTCTGTGGCCACTTGCGAGACCACGTTCAAGACATTTCCCCCTCTCAAAGGCCATTCTTCATAGCGCACAGCTTCGGGGGAAATGTTGTCGCGAATTTCATATGTTCCCCAGACTTCCCATCTACCCAGGCGAAGCCATTAATCTTCCTTTTGGCGAGCCCTGTGCGCCCGCCATTCCCTTCAATACGTATTTTTCATCCAACATTACAGCAGGATGTCGACTATCGACTTAAGCGGTACAACACTGAAGGGTTAACCCAGCGAGCAGATGTGGTAGTAATACGATGCACTGCGGGCGACCCAATCTCCCCCAAGCAGACCGCCTGGATTGGGGATCCGGGCACACCTGGCGGGCCACTGGAGGATAAGCAAGTGCCAGCCAAACATCTGGACATCTGCAACCACAAAGAAGCCGTACAAACTATTCTTGCCTACCTCTTCCCCACTTTCTCTCAACGATCAGCTACCCCCACGTTCCCATAAACCCCTTTATCAACACCCTGGTCTCCCCACTTGCCTCAAATTTCGGCCAGGGCAAGTCCCATATAAGTGAGCTGAGCATTGGTTATGGGAACCGCATTTTGAGTCCTCAAAGCCGCCAGAAATCCCTCCTTGCGGCACATGAGGTCGGCGCAGGCAGTAGCGCATACACTACCGGCCGCCATGCCCTTTTGGGCCAGCACCCCCAACAGGAGGGGCCCAACCTTGTTGCTGTTGGAACAGGAGAATGACCAAATGGCTGGCGCTCAAATCATCGGGTTGGGACGACAGTGGCGAGCTAGCGGTCCCTTTGATGAAAGCTCGGTTTTCCACCAAAAGACTCTTGGTCGGCTTCGATATGAAGGGGTCCACGCCAATGTGAAAAGGAGGAGGCTCGCCTTTTTGCTCTGGGACCAGCCTTACTTGTGCCATAATGGTCTTCAACTTAATACGATGACTTTGACGACCGTTTGACGACCGGCTAAAGTCGGCGCTGGGTAAAACTTAACGCCGACTTCAGTCGGCAGATTGCCACCCCAACCACCTGGGGTGGCTGGCACGGCACATCAAATCTTTGATTACCATTATGGCATTTGTACCCATGGAGTTGCCTGGCTGTAGCATGGTTGCGGCCGTTGTCTCTGCTTCCGGGGAAGAACTGTTCTACCCAAGAAGCCCAGCCCTCCAGTGGTGCTCCTCCCTGGCCAGGAAAGATCTCTAGCAGATCACACACAGCAAAACTCCTTCTACCGATGGGCCAACTTCCTTCTCCAGAATGCTGGCGACACAATGCCATATCGGGATTCTGTGCGTTCTCGCGAAGTGGAATTTCGTGACCACCCCAGGGATGAATTCCGTGACCACGTAGTGGGGAAATAATTTAAACATTACGAGCGAACCTCTAGCGTCAGCTTTCGGAGGCTCGGGGTCCAGGCGGCACCACAAGGGAGAAGAAGGCATCTTGTGAAACATTTGCGCTATCTTTCTTGATGTCTTGACCATAATCTGTATAATGTACTTGAGAGAGATAGTCCCAGAGGTGTTATACTCCCACTACCACCAAGAAAGCGGTGAATCGAGATGCCAAAAGAACTAAGGCCAATTGATATAAGCCATACACCAGAACTCTTGCACCTAGTTGAGGAACTGAGAAAGGGCGACGAGCCTCGCGTGCTAAGACGAGGCAGCGAGGATCTGGCCATCCTCACGCCACTCAAGGGCCTGCCCAGACGTAGGGCACTACGAGCAAAGACTAAGGCTGACTACGAAGCCTTCCTCTCCTCTGCCGGAAGTTGGAAGGACATCGTGGACACCGACAAGCTTGTTGCTGATATCTACGAAAGTCGCAGGCGCTCCTCTCGCCCCCCTGTTGAC
>JAUYDP010000017.1 GCA_030691805.1 Dehalococcoidia bacterium
CAACCATTACAGGAGGCTCACAGAAGGATGACAGGCTCAGGGAGGCAGATCCAGCATGTACCCGTAGGGGCGAATATTGCGGACGAAACGGCCATGCCGGCCCAACTGCTCACGGAGGCGGTGGACCAGCGTCGTAACCTCCTCGTCCCCTACCAGCGCAGCGCCCCGGTCATCCCGGTCACGCTCGGGCCATACCTCGTTCTTGATCTCCCCGCGGCTCACCACCCGCCCCCTTCGCCGGTAGAGAAGGTACAAGAGGTCATAGGGTTTGCCCTTGAGTTCGATAGGCCGGCCTTCCAGGAGGACCTCTTTCCGTTCGTCGTTTATCACCAGCGTGGCTGTCCCCTTGCGCGCGGGAAAGTCCAGGGTCTCGCCCGCCTCCAGCCCGGCCCAGAACACCAGGACCACTTCATCCTCCGCCAGGCCGATGCGGTCGCCGTGGTTGAGCTGGCAGGGCGCCCCGCGCTCCAGCCGCCGGCCGTTGACCTTAGTCCCGTGCTTGCTCGTGCTTAGATCAGTCAGCGTATAGCGGCCATCTTCGCAGGCAATGGTTGCGTGGCTTCGGGAAACATACGGGCGGGTGAAGCTGAGGTCCGGCTGGTGGTCTCCCCAGCGACGCCCAAGCAGTACGCTATCTCCAGCCAACTGCAGGGTCTCACCCTTGCCGTAGGGGTCCCCCTTCTCCACTATCAAGAAAGCGCCGAGCTGTTTCTCCATGGCATCCTCTTTTCGCCCCAAAAAGCTGGCTTGGCAACACCTTCTGGGTTACAAGGCCCATTGGCCGCTGCTATTATGCACCCTTGTCGAAAGACCCGCAAAGTCTCGGCAACCGGTCAGCCTTTTGTTTCTGATTTCCATTCCACTCCCGTGGCACAGGGCCTACCATCGGTGCATGAAAGCAACAACCGCCGCGCTTTGGGCAGGCGGCAGGGCCGGCCAAGAAATGACAGAGCCTGCCCGTGGTGCTATCATTTTTACACCATGCGCTACGCCATCGTTGCGGACATCCACAGCAACCTGGTGGCCTTGCAGGCCGTGCTGGAGCACATCGGGCTCGGCGGGCCTGTGGAGGAAGTGTGGTGTCTCGGAGACGTAGTTGGCTACGGCCCGGCGCCCAACGAATGCATTCAACTCCTTCAAAGATACTCTCACATCTGCATCGCCGGGAACCACGACTGGGCGGCTACAGGCCGCCTGGACGTCTCAGATTTCAACCCGGAGGCCAAGGCCGCCGTCCTCTGGACGGCCAGCCAGCTTAGCGCGGAGAGCCGGGCCTACCTGGAGGCGTTACAACAGACCGTAGTGAAAGGGGACTTCACCCTGGCCCACGGGAGTCCCCGGGACCCGCTCTGGGAGTACGTAATATCGGAGAGGGCCGCCATTCTCAGCTTCGAGCATTTCCAGACCCGGTTCTGCCTCATCGGCCACAGCCATATTCCCCTCCTTTTTAACCTGAGCGATAACGGCCGGGTAGGCCTCCGGGGCGTTCCACCGGAACAGCCATTCCGTCTGGACGAGGGTCGTTGGATCATCAATCCCGGCAGCGTGGGCCAGCCCCGGGACGGCGACCACCGGGCAAGTTACTTAGTCTACGACTCCGATAGCGAGGAGTTCCGCCACTATCGCGTGCCCTACGATATTGAGACCACCCAGCGCCAGATGCGGGCTTTGGGCCTGCCGAGGCCCCTGGCCGAGCGCCTGAGCTACGGGTGGTAGCGGGAAAATCCACTATCTCTGGCTCGGAGCGGCCAAGCTCGGGACGGGTCATGGTCCCCATGAATCTGCTTAATCGGCCTTGCAACGCCGCATTCGGCTTAGGAGAACAAGTCGTCTGGCGTCAGCAGCAAGAGGTTGTCGCGTGCTGCGCGTTCCTGCAACCGCCGACTGAAGCCCGAGCGGCTGGCTAACACCCAGAGGGGTGGCTAATTTGCTCCTCTGACGCACCCTATTTCACCTGAACCATTGGGCCGGAACCTATTAGGTTCCTACCCAATGGTAAACCCTGGCAACGCCGCGGTCAAGCCCGGTATTGCTTAGCTGCAATTCACGGATGTAAGCATGCCTCCACGCGAGTAGGCTTGAGCTTCCCGCAACGAGCCATAGAGAGGAGCAATAATTCTCAACGGATAACGGATGGACGAACGGATAACGGATATCTGAGATATGCCGTCTGTCGCCACCGCTCCGTGCCGCATCCGTTATCCGTTTCATGCCGATCGAGGCAGGCCGCTTTTGGCAGCCTATCCTCCACGAGAACCCCCCGCCCATTCATTGAGAATCAAGCGTAGTTCTTTCGGCCCTAAACGCGGGTGTGCTGCAAGATCGCACGTCAGTCGCTGTGACACGTGGTCTGCCGAATGAATTCGGCCCTACCGTGACAGGACTAACGCCGAATTTATTCGGCAGACCCAGCTACACCGCGGAAACATGCACCACACCCCGTAAATACTAGCCCCTGAACCCTGAACCCTAACCCCTCCACCGCTGACCCTGCTATAATAGCTCGGATCTGACTGCGGAGGTCATCTTATGAACATCGTCGGAAACCGCACCTTGCGCTCGGTCCTGGAGCACCAGGCGCGCACTAAGCCCGATAAGACCTTTCTCATCTACGAGGATGCCCAGGAGCGGGTGGAGACCCTCACCTACGGGGAGTTCGACCATGTTGTGAACCGGGCCGCCAATATGCTGCTGGCTCTGGGCGTGAAGAAGGGCGACAAGTTCAACCTGCACCTGAGCAACTGCCCGGAGTTCCTCTACCTCTGGCTGGGCGGAGCGAAGATCGGGGCAGTGATGGTGCCGACGAACCCGGTCTCCACCGCCGACGAGATGGAATACATCCTGACCCACTCGGAGAGTGTCCTCTCGGTGACCCAGCCGGACTGCCTGGGGCTTCTCCAGGAGGTCCGAACACGGTGCCCGAATCTCCGGAAACTGATCGCCTGCCGCACGGACCAGGCCCCCAAAGATACCCTGCTCCTGTATGAGCTCCTGCAAAGGGCCTCGCCGGAGCTGGGACCATCGGACCTGACCTGCCAGGACGAGGCGGGAATGATCTACACCTCCGGGACCACCGCCCGCCCCAAAGGGGTCCTGATGACCCACGCCAATTATATTTATGTAGGAGAAGTGGCCTCCAAGAGTCTGCGTCTCTCGCCGGAGGACCGGCACCTGGTAGTGCTGCCCCTCTTCCACGGCAACGCTCAGTACTACTCCACCATGTCCGCCCTGGTGATTGGCGCCAGCATGGCCCTGATGGAGCGTTTCAGCGCTTCCCGCTATTTCGAGCAGGCCCGCCGCCACGGGTGCACGGTGGCCAGCCTCTTCGCCGCCCCTATGCGGATGCTCCTGGCCCAGCCCGAGAACCCGGAGGACCGTGACCATAACCTGCGCCTGGTGATCTTCGCCCAGAACCTGACCGAGGCCCAATATACAGAATGGGACCGGCGCTTCGGGGCGCCCCTCTGCCAGATTTACGGCATGACCGAGGTCCCCTTGCCAATGGCCAACCCCCTTGACTATTCCAGGAAGAACACGGCCATCGGTATGCCCACCCTGGGTTACGATGCCAGAGTGGTGGACGAGGAAGGGCAGGAGCTGCCGCCGGGCACGCCGGGACAGCTCATCGTTCGAGGCCAGCCCGGCTGGGGCCTGATGAAGGGATACTTCAAGAACCCCCAGGCCACCGCCGAGACCATCCGGGACGGCTGGCTCTGGACGGGAGACAACGTCTCCATGGACGAAGATGGCTACTTCCACTTCGTGGACCGGGCCAAGGACATGATTAAGCGATCGGGCGAGAACGTGGCGGCCAGCGAGGTGGAGCGGGTCATCAACATGCACCCCAAGGTCTTCGATTCCGCCGTAATTGGTGTCCCCGACCCGGTCCGAGATGAGGCGGTGGCCGCCCTGGTGATCCTGAAAGACGGCGAGGCCGCCACCCCGGAGGACATCATCGAGTGGTGCCGGGGGCGCCTTACCAAGTTCAAGGTACCCGAATACGTGGAGTTCCGGGAGAGCTTCCCCCGGACCTCCGTGGGGAAGGTCCAGAAGCATATTCTTCGGAGAGAAGGGCTTCGCGGGAGTTCTTAGGGCGCTGGTGCTTTCCGCACCGCTTTGATTATCATGACAAAAAACCTCCTTCATCACCCCGACGCCATAACCGAGGTGCTCTCCTGCCGCCCCTGTGGGTTGATGACCGATGTTGACGGCACCATCTCGGATATCGCGCCCAGGCCCAGCGACGCCATCGTCTCGGATTCGTGCCGGACCGGGCTAGCGGCCCTGGCAGGGTCCCTGGACCTGGTTGCGGTGGTCTCCGGACGCCCCGCCCAGGAGGCCCTTCGCATGGTGGGGCTGCCTGACCTGGTGTATGTGGGAGACCATGGCCTGGAGCGGATGCGAGACGGTAAGGTTTTCATTGACCCGCTGGCCGCAAGCTACCAGGAAAAGGTGCGGGCAGCGGCCATGGAGCTATTCTGGGTGCTATCTCCAAAGCCGGACCTGGAGGGCC
Organism: Dehalococcoidia bacterium; assembly: GCA_030691805.1. Lineage (GTDB taxonomy): Bacteria > Chloroflexota > Dehalococcoidia > JAUYDP01 > JAUYDP01 > JAUYDP01. The sequence goes on from JAUYDP010000017.1 coordinate 4,514, forward strand.
TCTTCCTGGAGGATAAAAAGCAATCTTTTTCCTTCCACTACCGCCAATGCCCTGATCCGGTCAAGGCCAGGCGCCTGATACTGGAAGCCCTGTCCCGGCTTGACGCCGCCCGTGGGTTGCAGATCACAGAGGCGCGTCGCTCAGTAGAAGTCCGTCCGCCGCTGGAGGTAAACAAGGGGACCGCCCTTGAGGCCCTGTCGGCCGAGCACGGGCTAAGGGGCCTCTTCTACATGGGGGACGATTATACGGACGTCAGCGCCTTCCGGGCGCTGCGGGCCTGGCGCGGGGACGTGACGGACAAGCAAGCGCCGGGTAGGCGGGGCTTTCCAGCCCCGACACATAGGCCGGACCCCATAGGGAATGAATATGCGAAAGGACGCGACCGGCTCGAGACATCACCCCCCACCGCCCCTGGCGGACAGGGCCGTCCGCCGCTACGTTCCGGGGGCCCGATTGCACGTAGACAACCTCCCGGAATTGATGAAGCCCCGC
>JAUYDP010000060.1 GCA_030691805.1 Dehalococcoidia bacterium
CCGGGGCTGGAGGGTTGCGAAGAGAAAGCCAGGGTGGTAGTTGAGGACTTAATGAACCGTATTAAGCCAAGATGAGGGTCACTACGCTGTAGGCCGGGGGTTTGGGGGGGTGTCCCCCCAACTCCGCCTAATAGTGCAGCTCATTGTGCCCCGCCAAGGGCTGCTACGCCGTAGGCCGGGGGTTTGTGGGGGTGTCCCCCAACTACTCCTAATAGTGCACCTCATTGTGCCCCGCCAAGGGCTGCTACGCCGTAGGCCGGGGGTTTGGGGGGGTGTCCCCCCCATTCCGTCTTATTAGAGCACCGTGTTATGCCACGCCAAGGGCCGGGGCCTGACAAGAATCAGGCAGCCGAGGCGCCGTGCCCTAGATAGGCCCGCACCACGGCCTCGCTCCCCAGCAGGTTAGCGGCCGTGTCTTGCATGGCCACCTTTCCTACACTGAGGACATAGCCGTAATCGGCGACCCTGAGTGCCTCCCGCGTGTTCTGCTCGACCAGCAGGACCGTTATACCCTGAGCCTTGAGCTCGCGGATAATGAGGAAGATCTCCCGCACAATCAGCGGCGCAAGTCCCAGGGAGGGCTCATCCAGCATCAGTAGCTGAGGGCGCGCCATCAGCGCCCTGGCTATGGCCAGCATCTGCTGCTCACCGCCGGAAAGAGTCCCTCCCTGCTGTGTCGCCCTTCGCCCCAGGGCCGGAAACCGCTCTAAAATCTGATCCAGATCACGGTTAACCTGCGCCCCGTCTTTCCTTAGATATGCCCCCATGCGCAGGTTCTCGGTGAGGCTCATCCTCGTCAGGATGCCACGTCCCTCGGGCACCTGAACGATGCCTAAGCCCACGATCTGATGCGGCTCCTTGCGTTGGATCTGCCGGCCGCGGAACTCGATGCTACCGCGGACGGGATGAAGAAGACCGGAGATGGTGCGAAGCATGGTACTCTTGCCGGCGCCGTTGGCTCCCACCATGGCTACCACTGACCCCTCCGGGACCTCCAAGCTGACGTCCCGAATCGCCTTAATCGGGCCGTAATTGACCTGGATATTGTCTACTTTAAGAAGGCTGGACATTCTCCTCTTCCTCCCTGCCCAGGTACGCCTCTAGAACCAGCGGGTCGTTCTGGATCTCTTCGGGCTTTCCCTCAGCGATCTTCTGTCCAAAGTTAATTACTGCTATACGGTCGGAAATACTCATAACGACGGACATATCGTGCTCGATGAGCAGGATAGTGCGCCCCGCGCTCCTCATCTTGGCGATGTCGGCCGTGATCTCCGCGGTCTCTTCCTCATTCATCCCTGCCGTCGGCTCATCCAGCAGGAGAAGGTCCGGATGGGAAGATAACGCCCGGGCCATCTCCACCCGCCGCTGGTCGGCGTACGGCAGCTCCTTTACTAGCCAGTTTTTCTTCTCTGCAATACCCAGGAACTCCAGCAGCCCTTCCGCCTCCTGCTTCAGTTCTTTCGCCTTGGAACGGGCGTAATAAGGTATGAGACTGGTTATGCCCGAGTTGATCAAGCGGCTCTGTCCCATCATCACGTTCTCCAGCACGGTCATGGCCGGAAAGAGGCGTATGTTCTGGAAGGTGCGTGTTACCCCCATGCGGTTGATCTGATAGGGCTTGAGCTTAGTGATCTCCTGTCCTTTGAAGATGATGCTGCCGCTAGAAGCCGGAAGGACGCCGGTGACCAGGTTGAAAAGCGTGGTCTTGCCCGCCCCATTTGGACCGATGATCCCGAAGATCATCCCCTGGGAGACCTCTAAGTCCAGGTTGAGGATGGCCACAACCCCGCCGAAGCTCTTGGTAACCCGTTTAATAGTTAGCATTATCTGACTCTTGGAGAGGACGCACCTAATTTGGGCGTGAGTCTAGCACAGGAAGATTATGCTGTCAAGTACGTTAAGGTCCCTCGCGCTCATCTGCCAATTTACACTACTACGTCTTTCCATTTCGCCTCCACCCATTCCACGAATCTCTGGTACTGTTGAGCGTTCAGAATTGCTTGAATGGCTAGCCTTGTACTCCTCGCTGTCTCTCTCGACTTGTTACTGTGATCCAGTTTCCCGATCCGCTGCCTTATTTCTTCCGGGGTTAAGTTTGGATCCGACTTGGCCACCCTAGACTCGTCTTTCCTAGCGTAGATTGCGAGCTGTTCTTGCCTAATAACGTTTTCCAGAGCTGTTACTTGTTGCTGCGTCAAGCTCAAGAGACTCTGCAACTCCCAAAAATACTGGCGATTGTTCTGCAACAGCAGGTAACTAACGATCGGCTTCTCGTCGCTCGAAAATGGAGAGTCTGAGGATATCGACGGCTTAATAGCTAGAACGTATTCGTCGCGGGGTAGGAACTGCATAATGGTTAGGGTTACAGCTAGCAAGACGACAAACGCGAGTAGCGATTTCCTGGCCATCTCGGCTATTTCCCGTCCGGGCTGCTCCAGGCTTTACGCAATCTATCGTAGGTGCTGCGAAGCTCCTCCGGAAGGACCTTGGTTGAGCCGACCACGGGCATAAAGTTGGCGTCTCCCTCCCACCGCGGCACCACGTGAGCATGAACGTGCTCCGCCACCCCTGCGCCAGCTACCCGCCCGATATTCATGCCTACGTTGAAACCTGATGGAGACATGGTCTTCTGAAGCAACTTAACGCACCGGCTCACCAGGATCATCATCTCGGCGAGGGTCTCTTCATCCAGGTCCCCAACGCTGGGCAAGTGCTCATAGGGTACGATCATCACGTGTCCCGGATTATAGGGGAAGAGGTTCAGAATAACGTAACACCTCACGCCCCTGGAAACTACGTAGTTCTCAGCGTCGTTGGAGTCCTGGTGCTTCTCGCACAGAAAACAGCCTGTCGGTTTCGCCCCGGTCACGTACTGCATTCTCCAGGGCGCCCAGAGTATCGCTTTTCCGTCCATGGTTCCCCTTTATTGGCCGGCTTAGCAGGTGAATGTGCGGCATGGGAAGCGACCGGCCCCTTGATCAATAGCATTTTTATACTCCATCGAGAGTTACCATGTCAACTAAAAAATATTAACCCCTTGCGTCAAGGTGTCCCCCTAGTGTAAGGTTCAGAATGACCCACAAACTCCCTTGACGGGGGTTAAATGTGCGCCTCCAGCGCTCTTGTTACGTTCAGGGGAACCTACTGTCTGTTAAAGAATTGGATAGGAGGGGCTTTCTAGCCCCTCCGGTGGGCCTAGAAAGGCCCGTCTATCCAACGGAAACGAACGCTTTTCAATAATCTGCCAGCAGCCCCCACGTTTTTCAATAGTTAGCCTTCCGCCAGGGACAACGCCAGACCGACCAGCGTGCGGACCGCTACGCCTGTTGCGCCCTTGGGCTGGTCTGGCCGCTCGGTCTCGGATTGTGAGGTTGCGGCAATGTCCAGATGCACCCACGGGGTGTCTTCAGCGAATCCGGCCAGGAAGTGGGCCGCCGTAATCGCGCCACCCTCCCGGCCACCCACGTTCTTAACGTCGGCTATCTGGCTCTTGATAAGCTCCTCGAAGTCATCGTGCATTGGCATGGGCCAGATACGCTCCCCCGCTTCCTCCGACGCTTTGAGGAGCCGGTCCAGAAGCGGCTGGTTGTTGGTGAAGGCGCCGGTGTAGAAAGGGCCCAGGGCGATGGCGCACGCTCCAGTCAGCGTCGCAATGTCCACCAATGGCGAGAGCTTCTCGCGGCGGGCGTAGGCCAGGGCGTCGGCCAGTATCAGGCGCCCCTCGGCATCGGTGCTGATAACTTCGATGGTCTTTCCACTCAAAGCGCGAAGCACGTCCCCCGGCCTGGACGCCTCCCCGCTGGGGAGGTTCTCTACCGCAGGCACAATTCCCGTTACGTTGATGGAGGGCTTGATCTCTCCTATGGCCCGCATGGCGCCGATAACGGCGGCACCACCCGCCATATCCCCCTTCATTAGCTCCATCTTCTCCGCTGGCTTGAGCGAGATGCCTCCTGAATCGAAGGTGACGCCCTTGCCGAGAAAGGCAGGATGAGGCTTGCCCTGGGCCTCGGGCCCGCCCCGGTAACGCAATATGATGAACCGGGGAGGCTGCCGGCTGCCTTGGGCAACGGACAGCAGGGCGCCCATTCCCATGGCCTCCATCTCATCGCGGTCCAGGCAGGCACACTCCAGTCCCCAGTCCTGGGCCACCTGAGTGGCCACCTCCCACATACGGGTAGGCGTCATAGTATTGGCCGGCTCATTGACCATATCCCTGGCCAGATTGGTAGCGTCCGCCAGGCAACGGCCAATGGCCACCGACCTGCGCACGCCTTCCAGGTTAGCTGCTTCCAACTCGGCCGGCTCCCCCGGCCCGATGACCAGCAGTAATTCCTTAGGGTGGTCGTTCTCTATATCTCTGGTCTTGTATTTCTGAAAATCATAAAGGCCAAGCGCAGCCCCTTCTGTAATCGCCTGGGCCAGTCTCCCAACTGCCAGGTCCCCAAATACCTCGTCCTCCAAAATAAAGGCCCCACTGGCTTCCTTGGCTCGGCGGATGGCCTTGCAAGCAGCGGCGGCGGCGCCCCGCACCCGGTCTAGCTTAAGGTCCTGTGCCTTGCCAAGCCCGACTAATACCACCCTACCGGCTCCTAGACGACCGTAGGTATGGGTAGTTTTGACCTCGCCGTACTGACCCTTGAACTCACCACTGCTAACAGCCTGGGAGAGTACCCCTTCCAGGGCCCGGTCAGCCAACGCCGCTGCCCCCTGGAGAGACGTGGCCCCCTCCCGGTGAAACACAACCAGAACACCAGCGGCCACCGCCTCCGGGCGGCCTGTAATAACGTGGAACTCCATAATCTTAACCTCCCACCCTGGACCTGACCCGTTCCAGGATCCGGGACATAGCGTCCCCGGCCCTGGCCCGGATGACGACCTCTGCCTGGCTGTCCAGGTGGGTCTGGTCCAGATTGATGATTATTAACCTGGCGCCGCCCTGAAGGGCATAACGGGGCATATAAGCCGCCGGATAGACTAACAGGGATGACCCGATAGCTATAAACAGGTCACATAACTGCGAACGTCGCTGGGCCTCGGCCGTCTCACGGGCCGGCATGGCCTCACCGAAGGAGATGGTCGCCGACTTCACCAGGCCGTTGCACTCGTTACAGAGGGGCGTCTCCATCCCCTGGTCCAGCATTTCCTCTATCGCCTCCCTGGGGTACCGCTTCCCGCAGTCCAGGCATTTGCAATACTTCATTGTGCCATGAAGCTCGATAACCCTTTCAGGAGAGTTGCCGGCTTCCTGGTGCAGGTTATCAATATTCTGGGTGATAACACAGTCCAGCTTGCCCATGCGCTCCAGCTCCGCAATGGCGTTATGCGCAGGGTTTGGACGGGCGCTAACGAAGGTCTTGTCCCTGAACAGTTGCCAGAACAATCTACGGGACTCAGGGCTGGTAAGAAACTTCTGATAGGTGAACTCCTCAGGGTCGAAGCGCTCCCAGATACCCCCCGGGCTTCTGAAGTCCGGAATGCCCGATTCAGTGCTTACTCCCGCTCCCGTGAAGACCACGATCCGCTTGGCATGAAGCACCATTTCAGA
>JAUYDP010000103.1 GCA_030691805.1 Dehalococcoidia bacterium
CTTTTTATTCAACAGTAACTACTCAGCCACTAAGACACCAAGGCACAAAGAAAGTTATGGAATACAAGCCTCTTTCGGAGCGTGAATTCGTGTCTTTGTGACCTTGTGGCTGAGTAGTTAGCATTGGAGAACTATTTTGAGACTAACGGGACTTTTACGGCCCCTGCGAGCGACAGAGGCATATCAAGCGCTCATCAACTCGCTACGCAACAGTAGGGGTGAGACCCATCTCGCACTCCCCCCGGCGGCCCTGCCGTACCTCTCGGCTTGTCTTCAGAAGGACCTGGAGGTCCCTGTCGTTATTATCACCGCCCGGCCAGACAGGGCGCGCCAGATTCATGAGGAGCTAGCAGCCTGGCTGGACGTGCCTGATAGGGCGTTTCTCTTTCCAGAGCCGGATGCCCTTCCCTATGAGACGGCGCCTATGGATTCGCCATCACAGTACCAGCGGATGGCTGCGCTTTTAGCCTTGATCAACTACAATAGAGAACTCGTATCAGAGACTGAGAAAGGTGGCGCCCCCGGGTTAATGGGCCAAAAAACTCCAGTGCCACTGGTAATAGCCCCGGCCCACGCGCTTATGCAACCGGTGCTCTCCCCGGCTGAGCTGAGGTCTGGGACACAGGTGATCAAGGCCGGGGGAAGGGTGGACCTGTCCAGTCTGCTGTCACGCTGGGTGGATCTGGGGTTTGAACACGTCCATGCCGTGGAGCGCCATGGAACTTTCAGCCGTCGAGGAGGCATCCTTGATGTCTTCCCTCCGATTAGCCGACTGCCGGTCCGGCTGGAGCTTTACGGCGATCACGTGGAAAGCCTGCGATACTTCGATCCTCTTACTCAGCGCTCGATTGAGCAAATTGAGCAGGCCATTGTCAGTCCTGCCCGAGAAGCCCCACGGGATGGGCCGCCAGCCGCGTTACTAGACTATCTGCCGGAAGGCGCCCTGCTGGTTATAGAAGAGCCTTCATCCCTCCAGATCGCTGTGGAGGCCATTGACCAGCAAGCACAAGAGATGCGAATCCAGCGCATCCAGGCGGGGGAGTTGGGCGCCGCCGCGTCCCGGCCTTATTTCGATTGGGGTCAACTGGCTGGCAAGCTGGCAGATTGGCCACGCCGGCTGGCGGCAAGCCCGTGGGCCGACGAGGCGGGCCCGGGCCTGGCTTTCCGTGCCCCTTCCTTCTACGGAGGCAGACTTAGTCTGCTCTTGCAGAAAGTGCGGGACGCCCAGGCCTCGGGTGGCATGGTGGTCATTGCCTCTCATCAGGCCGGTCGCCTGGCAGACCTCTTGCAGCAGGATGGCGCTCCCGTACCAGTTCTGGATGAAGTAGTGGAGACGCCACCTGCCGGGACCATACTGCTAATAAATGGGTCCTTGCAAGGAGGATGGTCTCTTGGCGCCATGTCCTTGCTGACCGACGCCGAGATCTTCGGCTATGTCAAGCCAAGACGGGCCGTGGTAAGACGGACTGGCGGCCGGGAGCTCCTTCTTGCCGATATCAAAGCTGGGGACTTCGTCGTCCACCTCGAGCACGGCATCGCCCGGTTCGGGGGCCTGACACGCCTGGGGGCTGATGGGAGTGAAAAAGAGTACCTGATACTGGAATACGCCGAAGGCGACCGCCTTTATGTGCCCCTGGACCAGGTGGACCGAGTGAGCCTCTACCTTGGAGGAGGCGCCGGAGAGCCTGCCTTGACCCGGCTTTCCTCGGCGGACTGGGCGCGGGCCAAAGAGCGGGCGCGCCGTTCCGCGGCCGGTGTTGCCCAGGACCTGCTGGAAATACACGCCCAGCGAGAGCTATCCCCCGGCCTGGCCTTTTCGCCAGACTCCCCCTGGCAGAGGGAGATGGAGGACGCTTTCCCCTACCTGGAAACGCCGGACCAGGCGGAGGCCATCGCCCAGGTGAAAGCGGATATGGAGGCACCCAGGCCCATGGACCGGCTCATCTGCGGTGATGTGGGATACGGGAAGACAGAGGTGGCCCTCAGGGCGGCTTTTAAGGCGGTTATGGACGGCAAGCAGGTGGCGGTCCTGGTCCCCACGACGGTCCTGGCGCAGCAGCACTTTGGCACGTTCAGCGAGCGTCTGGCCGCCTTCCCGGCAAGAGTAGAGGTGTTCTCCCGGTTCCGTACCGCCAAAGAGCAGGCGGAGGTCCTGGAGGGCCTCAGGGAAGGCTCAGTGGACATCTGTATAGGGACCCACCGTCTTCTTCAAAAGGATGTGCAGTTCAAGGAGCTTGGCCTGCTGATCGTGGACGAGGAGCAGCGTTTTGGAGTCCTCCACAAGGAGCACCTGAAACGCATGCGAAAAGACGTGGACGTCCTTACCCTCACGGCTACGCCGATTCCCCGGAGCCTTTACATGTCCCTAATCAACGTGCGGGACATGAGCGTCATGGAGACGCCACCGGAGGAGCGCCTGCCCATAAAGACCCTGGTAATGCCTTATGACGAGCCGGTAATCCGCCAGGCAATCCTACGGGAGTTGGACCGGGGGGGACAGGTCTTTTACCTTCACAACCGCGTCCAGAGTATCTATGGGGTAGCCCGCCGTTTGCAGGAGCTAGTACCGGAGGCGAAGATAGCAATAGGCCACGGCCAGTTGCCAGAGGAGGAGTTGGAGCGGGTGATGCTGGACTTCTTCGGTGGAAACGTTGACGTGCTGGTCTGCACAACGATCATCGAGGCCGGCCTGGACGTGCCCAATGCCAATACCATCATCATCAACCAGGCCCATCGCCTGGGCCTGGCCCAGCTCTACCAGCTTAGAGGGCGGGTTGGCCGGGGCGCCAATCTGGCCTATGCTTACCTGCTCTATCCCCGGGACCGCACCATGACCCAGAACGCGCACGAACGGCTTCGGACTATCCTGGAGGCTTCTGAGCTGGGGGCAGGCTACCGCATTGCTATGAAGGACCTGGAGATAAGAGGGGCGGGCAATCTCCTGGGATCGGAGCAGAGCGGCTACATCGCCTCCGTGGGCTTCGATCTCTATTGCTCCATGCTGGCCGAGGCGGTAGAGGACATCAAGGCCCGCCAGACCGGCCGGGAAATTGCGCCTCCGCAACCTTCCCCCACTATAGCCCTGCCCCTGAGCGCCTGTCTGCCGGAGAAGTACATCCATGAACAGACCGCTCGTATTTCCCTCTACCAGCGTCTGGCGAGGGTCGGATCCCTGGAGGAGTTGGACGACCTGCGGGAAGAGATGAGGGACCGGTTTGGCCCGGAGCCTCCGGAGGCGCTGGACCTGTTCTATGTGGCGGGCCTGAAGATTCGCGCTTCGAATGCCGGAATAGCCTCTATCGCCCGCCGTGACGGTGAGGTGATAGTGAGCCTGAGAAGTGGAGGCCGAGTAGACCGCTTACGCCTGGAGCCGCTCTCGAAGCCGGGGATCAAGATAGGCTCCAGCCAGGTCCGGCTGGAGATGAGCAAGCTGGGCACGCGATGGAAAGCGGCCCTGGGCGAGGTGGTGCAGGCTATGGTCATGTAGACTAGAATTACAGGTTATTAAAGTGTACAATTAAGCGGATATGGAAATATAGTACATAATCTGCTTTATCGCCAGCAAGTAATAGGAGTTCTCGCTATGGCCAACATACCCACCGTAAAAGCCAGGGACCAGCTTTCTGAAATAATAAATAGGGCCGCCTATGGCAAGGAGCGGATTGCGCTTACCCGCCGGGGGAGGAAGCTTGCGGCAATAGTTCCCATAGAGGACCTTGAACTGTTAGAAAGTCTGGAGGACCGCCTGGACCTGGATGAGGCCCGGGCGGCTTTGGTGGAGGCGAAAGAAAAAGGTTCGGTATCGTGGGAGCAGATCAAGAAAGATCTTGATCTTTAACCCTAATGGCGTATACGCTACAGTTCGCACCTGGGGCTGAGCGTGAATTCCGGAAGCTGCCGAGACAGGTTCAAGTACGCTTAAGACCTCGCATAGATGCTTTGGCTGAAGAACCGCGCCCGGTCGGGGCAGAGGCTTTATCTGGCATGGGGGATCTCCACCGAATCCGGGTTGGGGATTACCGCATCATCTATACGATCGAAGATCAGGCCCTTATGATTGTGGTGTTGAAGCTGGGGCACAGGCGAGAGGTCTACCGGCGTATCTCGGGCTGATGGCAGGTGCACCAGAATTAAACCGTTCTCTCGGTCCAACGCCCATGTGGATTATCTCCTCGTTGGTGGGGACCCTGGCGGACTGGGCTATTCGTGAGGCCCGGCATCCGAGTGTCAGCCACGAGGCGGAAGTTGCCTACTCGACTAAGAGTGATCGGCCAGTGGCCTCGATTGGGGCGTGAGGCGTCCTCTGTTCAGACGGGGAGCGGGCTGCTGACGCAGCCCGCTCCTTGATAATCTACCGCAGGGCTATCCCAGGCGCCTCCAGCCACTGCCGATAATCCCTAAGCGCCTCTTCCATCTTGAACTCCGGCTCATAACCCAGTTCTTGCCGGGAGCGGCTCAGGTCCATGGGCCGCTTGGGGATATCCGGGTAGCCGCCGGCGGTGGCTACCTCTCCCATTTTAACCTGGAACTCCGTCTTGGGGTAGATCTCCTGTAGAATCTCGATGACCTCTTCGAACTCGTAGCCCCGGCCCATGCTGACATTATATACGGGCACCGGCCGCTTGTCCGGGTCCAGCTTGGGAGCAAGGCAGGCCAGGACCGTGGACCTGGCAGCGTCTTTCATATAGAGGAAGTCCTCTTGCCCCGCCCAGACCAGGTCGCGTCCTACCGTCACCACCTTCTCTCGCAAGGGCCTCTCCGCCAGTTGTTTAAGAGCCATGCCGGGCAACCCCGCGACCGGTCCCAGCCACGGCCCGAAGACCCCGGCGAAGCGCACCACTAC
>JAUYDP010000108.1 GCA_030691805.1 Dehalococcoidia bacterium
CGGCCAAAGTCCTATGGTAATATATACGGGCGGCAAGGGCACCAAAGGATGTAACAACAGATGCCGCTCACTAAGGAGAGGTCAGCCTTGGAAACCGACTCTAGTAGCAGTTGTCCCGAGGGGGATAAACCCCCACATAAACGGCTTGCTACGACATGGACCGTCCAAAACTACATACTTTCCTGGTCGGGGTTGGTTCCCGGAAGACCGCCTGGAGTTAGGCATGTAACCGGCTCCTGAACCCCGGCTCCGTCGAGCCACCCCGACCAACAGAGAGCTTTAGCTCTCTGTATCCCTGGAAGGAGGTGGCTTATGATTTATCTCAGCGAACTCCTCAATAGGCCGGTCAGGGATGCCGAGAACCGTAAGGTGGGTGCCTTGCGAGACTTGGTAGTATCCCTTGACAGCGTTTTCCCTAGAGTGGCCGCGGCAGTAGTCCAGGCGCCAGGCGCGCTTCCCCTTGGCCGGGAAAACCTGCTTATCCCCTGGTCTCAAATCACCAATCTCGAAGAGCGCGAGATCTATCTAAACGTCCCCCAGTCCCGGATAGATGCCTACCTGCCCCGGGAGGGAGAGCTTTATCTTGGGAGGGATATCCTGGACAAGCAGATCCTGGATACCCAGGGGAGGCGCATCGTTAAGGTAAACGACCTCAAACTGGCCCAGATAAAGGGCGCAGCGCGCCTGGTGGGCGTGGATGTAAGCCTGGCTGGTTTCCTCCGCCGCTTGGGAATGCAGGGTATGCAACGACTTCTTCCTATCAAGCTCCCCGAGCGCTTGATTACCTGGAACTACGTGGAGCGCCTGGAGGGTGAGGCCAGCGACGTGCGGCTCAAGGTCACCCGCTCCAAACTGGCAGAGCTTCACCCCGCCGATATCGCCGATATCCTGGAACAGATGGACGTGGAAGAGGGCGTTTCCCTCCTGGAAACCCTCTCGGACGAGACGGCCGCAGAGGTGCTAACCGAGGTTGAGCTGCCCTTCCAGACCGATCTGATTGAGGAGATGGGCACCGAGCGGGCTTCCGATCTGTTGGAGATAATGCCACCGGACGAGGCCACGGATATCATCGGTGAGCTTTCCCAGCCCAAGGCCGATGAGATCCTCTCCTCCATGGAAGAGGAGGAAGCCGCCGAGGTGAGGGAGCTTCTCCGCTATGGGGAGAACACTGCCGGTGGAATTATGACCACCGAGGTCTTCAAAGTTCAGAAGTCTTTAACCTCCGAGGAGACTATTGTCCTGCTACGCCAACAGGCTCCCCATGCTGAGGTCATTTATTATCTTTTCGTTGTGGACGCCGAGGACCGTCTGGCAGGAGTTGTCTCCCTTCGCGACCTGGTCACTTCCCATCCTGAGACACGCCTGGAAGACATAATGGACGAAGACATCATTAAAGTCAACGTTAACGCCGACCAGGAAGAGGTCGCCCAACTCATTGCCAAATACGACCTGCTGGCCGTCCCGATCGTGGATGCGGAGGACCGGCTTCTGGGCATGGTAACCGTAGACGATGTGATAGACGTGATGAAGGAGGAGGCCACCGAGGATATCTCCGAGATATCCGGCACCACCAGCGGGGATGTGGAGCATACCGCTTCCCTCCTGGGAGCCACCATGGGACGCATGGGCTGGCTCTTCGCCAGCCTGACGGGCGGCGCCCTTTCGGGCCTGCTGCTTCAGTCTTATGGAGCCTCTCTAGGCGCCCTCCAAAGCTTGGTCTATTTCATACCGCTCCTGCTGCTGGTAGGTGGGGAGGTTGTAGCCCAAACCTCGGCGGTGGTGGCCAGAGCCCTGGGACTGGGTTTGCGCCGTGGCCTCGTCTGGAGGGAGGTAGGCATTGCTACAATGCTGGCGGCCGCCAGCGGGCTAATAGCCGCCGCGATATCCTACGCTATGGTAGGCAGGCCGGTGCTTATCCTGGTTGTGGGGATGAGCCTCTTCCTGACGCTGCTGGTCGCCGCTCTACTGGGGGTGGTCCTGCCCTGGCTGCTCAGAAGCCTGAGGGTCAGTCCTACCCTGGTGGGAAGGCCAGTCCTTCAGCCGGCGGTCGCCCTTGTTAGCCTGCTTATCTATCTAAGCATCGGCTCCAACCTATATTTTCACCTGATATAGCGAGAGTCCCGTAAGAATGACCAAAAGACGCCTGATCCTCATGCTAAGTATCATCGGACCCGGCATCGTCGTCTCCAGCGCCGACAACGACGCCGGGGGCATTGCCACCTATGCGGTGGCCGGGGCTAGCTTTGGGTTCGAGATGCTCTGGATTGTCCTCTTCGCCAGCCTCTTTCTGGCCGTCGTCCAGGAGATGTGCGCCCGTATGGGAGTGGTAACCGGCAAGGGCCTCTCGGACCTCATCAGGGAGAATTTCGGCGTGCGATGGACCACCTTTGCCATGGTTACTCTTCTGGCAGCCAACGTCGCCGTCACCATGGCCAATTTCGCCGGCATCGCCGCCGCCCTGGAGATCTTCGGGATCAGCAAGTACCTCTCGGTCCCCCTGGCGGCCCTGGCCCTCTGGCTCCTGCTTATCAGAGGTTCCTACCGCTACGTCGAGAAAGTCTTCCTACTGCTGGCTATTTCTCTGCTCGCTTACGTGGTCGCCGGCTTTCTGGTAGGCCCCGATTGGGGCGCCGTGGCCAGAAGCACGTTCATGCCTTCCCTCCGGTTTGAGACCAATTTCCTTCTACTTACTGTGGCCCTGGTCGGGACAACCGTCAC
>JAUYDP010000121.1 GCA_030691805.1 Dehalococcoidia bacterium
CTGGCACTCTCGCTTTGCGGCAATTCGCCGCAAGAGGTCGTAGATCTCCTTCTGCAGGATGACGTGCAGGTGAGCATCGGGCTCGTCGAGCAACAAGATCGTTGCTGGGCGGGCGTAGAAAAAGCCCAACAACAGCAAGACTTGATGGAAGCCACTACCTGCGCTGGCCACGTCGAGCTTAGTCCAGCGGGTCTTTTCCCCACTCGATTCCGGCTGAAGATATTCGCACAGTATGTATGGCCGTCCCTCGTACAGGGGATGCTGCAACTTGTAACCAAAGATGTCTTCGACCTGCCTGGTGAGCTCAGCCCAGTTCGACTTGTTATCTTGTTGATGTACCTCGAGAAGCAGATTGCGTAGGATGTCCCCGGGTTTACCCTGGCCGATAAGCAAGTCTTGATAGGGGCGGTCGTAGCGTGTTTCCTCCGCGCCGATTCCTGAAAAAGCAGGAACGTGGACAACCTTGAAGCTGTCAGCGGCCTTGGCAAGGTTATTCATGTGTTGCCCGGAGGGCTTCACGTATAGTAGCTCGCTACTTTGATAGAAAAACTCAAAGGCCAAATCCCACCCCTGGGTTTGTAACGTTATTGTCAAGAAGCGCGGGTAGCCTGGTTTTTGTGCCGGCTGCACTTCGTCTTGTCGGAGAGCAGTAATTCCATCTGTCCACAACAGACTTAGCTCGCGCAGCGGGATAGCTGTGAAGTCCTTTCGGGTGATTGCCACACCAGTGCGTTTTTTGGCCGTGGACCCCGATTCGGGCCCGCGTTCTGCCAGCCACCTCTGGAGGGCCAGGTTCCAGACTGAAATTGCCTGCAGAAGCGTAGACTTGCCAGAATTATTGGGGCCGGCAAGGACGACGTGTTCGTATAGTTCGAATTCCTGTCTGGAGAATCTCTTAAAGTATTGAAGTGAGACGCGTTTAATCATCGTCCACCTCCACTTCGTGGCTCTCGGCTACTGCCAGATGTCTAATCACCCTCGTTTCATAGCAGGCATCTACTGCTTCCTTCGCGGCGGAGGCTCGCTGCAGTGTTCCCCATTCATTCGCACCCCATTACGTCTTGCGCACCTCGCACAGCAGCGCCTTCAGAACCGGGAAGCCGGAGATGGGGTCCCGGTTGTCCATGTCCGTCAGGATGTTGGCGTTGGAGTCCCGCCAGCCGGGCGGGTGGAGGGGGCTGCCCCCACCGACGTTTACTTCAACTGAGCCGTATTGGACGGCGTCAGTGACCTTGGCGGCGAATGGCGCCTTACCCCGTAGGGTCTCTACGGTCACCTTGTCGCCGTTGGCGATGCCTCGCGCAGCCGCGTCCTGGGGGTGGATAAGGCACTGGGCCTCCGGCTGCATCTTGACCAGGCCGGGGATGTTCATGTGCTGGGACCGGAAAGTGGACTGGATGCGTGCCCCGGTATTCAGGATGAGTGGGTACTTCTTCGCCAACTCTGGGTTGGCCACCGGCCCCTCGATAGGCTCCACATATGTGGGGAGCGGGTCATATCCGTACTTGCCAAGGATGCTGGATGCCAGCTCCACCTTACCGGAGGGTGTTTCGAACCCGGGCTTGCCGTCGGAACGAAGCTGGCCGGTTTCGAATTTCTTGAATCCCGTGGAGGGTTTCTCGTAGGACATGCCCTGGGGGTTCTTGCGCAGGTCCTCGATGGTGACGGGAGAGCCTTCCAGAATGAAGTTGATAAGGCCCTCCTCTGTCTGAGGATATACGTCGCCGTAGCCCAGCCGGTTGGCCAGGTCGGCCAGGATGATGTAGTCGTTGCGGGCTTCACCCACCGGCTCGATGACCTTCTGGCGCATCTGCACGAAGCCGCTCAGGTACTTCATGACCGAGTTGATCTCGAACATGGTCGTGGCGGGCAACACGTAGTCGGCGTACTTGGCGTCGCCGGTCATGAACCGGTCGGCGATCACCAGGAGGTCCAGCTTGGCCAGGCACTTCTCCCAGAGGGCGGGGTTCGGATATGCCGTCAAGATAGAGCCGCCGACCACGATCATCCCCCGAACGGGGTAGGGGTCGCCGTTCAGAATGGCCCGGGGCATCTCCATCATATGGGCCGACTTGAGCATGTCGGCGAACATGGGGTATTTGTCGGCCCCGATGGGCTTGGGGTTGGAAGGAGGTGAGATATCCTTTCTCTTGAAAACGGACGGTGTCTTGGGTCGTAGGACCATTCCGCCGGGCACGTCTATGTTGCCGGTAATGGCCCAAAGGGCCAGAACGGCCCGGATGCTCTGGACACCGCAGTTGGAGTACTCCAGGCCGGTGTACATAGTGAGGCCGGCCGGCCCCTGTTGAGCCAGGATTCGGGCCAGCTCCCGGATGGTGGAAGCCTCGATGCCGGTAATGCCCTCGGCTATCTCCGGCCGGAAGTTCTGAACGTACTTGGCGAACTCGGCGAACCCCACCGTCCAGTTGTCTACGAAGTCCTCGTTGTAGATGCCCTCCTCGATGGCCACCTGGGCCAGGGAAAGGGCCAGGGCGCCATCGGTCCCGGACCGGATGGGGAGATACATGTCCGCCCGCTGGGCGATCTCGGTACGCAGGGGGTCTATGACGATGATCTTGGCGCCGGACTTCTTCTTGGCTTGGAGCATCCGAGTCAGAGCCGATGGTGGCGAGTCGGTGGCGGGGTTAGCCCCCCAGCATACCAGGACCTTGGCGTTGCGGTAGTCGGCGTAGGTGTTGCGCATGTCTATCCCCAGGGTTGGGACCGATGCCAGCACACCATAAGAGACGTAGCAGAGAGAGTTCACCCCAGTGGTATTGGGAGAACCAAAGGGAAAGAGGACCCCGTTGATAGTGGGCACAAAAATATTAGGGGGAGCGAAAGCGTCCACCAGTGAAGATTCGAAGGCCCCACGCCCGCCGTAGAAGGTAAGGGCCTCAGGCCCGCTCTCGGCTTTAATCTCCTTCATCCTGGCGGCGATCCCGTCCATGGCCTCGTCCCA
>JAUYDP010000143.1 GCA_030691805.1 Dehalococcoidia bacterium
GAATCATATCCCCTCCTCAATTTCGCTGCGTTTCATGTCGCAGCAATCGTGGCTCCGGCTGGATCCACGGTTGGATGAAGCTTAAAGAAATAAGTCGGTGCGGCCGCCAGGACGGGGCATCCTCCCCCGCCCCACCACTGGCGGACAGGGACGTCCGCCACTACGATGTGGGGTTAACTCGGACAGGGACGCCCGCCACTACGTGTTGAGGTGGCTGACTGCTGAGAACTGTCCGCTGCCGACTGACGTTTCCCTTGAATTCCCCTCTCTGTTGGGGTATCATAGGGTTCGGTGACAAGCGTAACAATCGGTCGAGCAATGAGCGGGGTGAAGCGCCAGCTTCACCCTTCTCTTCGGCAGGCCGTTCGTTTATCCCAGATAAACTCGGGGGACTAAATGGGGCAGATTTGCGTTGTGGGCGCCGGCCACGTGGGTCTGGTCACTGGCGCCTGTTTTGCCGACCTGGGGAACCAGGTCACTTGCCTTGACATCAATTCCGAAAAGATAGAGCGCCTTCAGAAAGGGATCCTTCCCATCTACGAGCCGGGCCTGGAGGAGCTGGTAAGGCGGAACCTACAGGCCGGACGCTTGTCTTTCACCACTGACTACTGCCAGGCTGTTGAGCCTTCCGACTTCGTCTTTATCGCAGTGGATACCCCCTCAGGGACCCACGGCGAGACGGAGATGCGCTTTATCCGTAGCGCCGCAGAGATGGTTGGCCGGTATGTTGGGGACGGCACCATTATCGTCAATAAAAGCACCGTGCCCATCGGCACCGGGGACCTGGTGGCCCAGATAATCCAGCGGGTCAACGGCCACGAACCATTCGCCGTGGTATCCAATCCGGAGTTCCTGCGGGAGGGCAGCGCTGTCAGCGATTTCATGCATCCCGACCGCATCGTTCTCGGTTCCTCTAACCGGGAGGCCGCGAACGCGGTGGCCCGGCTTCACAGCGCCTTCGAATGTCCCATCATCGTCACCGACCTTCGCACCGCTGAGATGATAAAGTACGCCTCCAACGCCTTTCTGGCCACCCGCATCAGCTTCATCAATGAGATCGCCGCTATCTGTGACGAATTAGGTGCGGATATTAAAGTGGTTGCCCGTGGCATGGGCCTCGACAAGCGGATTGGTCCGGCCTATTTAGATGCTGGTCTGGGATATGGGGGGTCCTGTTTCCCTAAGGACGTGCAGGCCCTATCCCACATGGCCGCCGCCCACGGCCGCCGCCCGCAATTGCTCAGGGCAGTGATGGACATCAATCGGGACCAGCGCCGTCTTATCGTCCACCGATTGCGCCAGCTCTTTGGCTCCCTTGAGGGCAGACAAATTGGCCTCCTGGGACTCAGCTTCAAGCCCAACACCGATGACATGCGCGAGGCGGCCTCTCTGGAGGTTACGGCCCTTCTTATCCAGGAAGGCGCCAAGATCCGGGCTTACGACCCCGAGGCCATCGAAGTGGCAAGGCCGTTGATGAGGGACGTGACCATGTGCTCGGACCCGTACCAGGTGGCCCAGGGCGCGGATGCCCTGATCATCGTCACCGAGTGGAACGAATTTAAGCAGTTGAACCTTCTGAAGGTAAAGTCACTGCTTAATTACCCTGATTTAATAGATGGGCGAAATATCTTTGAGCCTCAGGCCATGCAGGACCTGGGGTTTGTTTATTACGGCATCGGTCGGGGCCAGAAACCCCTGGCTCCCATCGCCGAGGCGGTTTCAGAAAGTGTTCATGTGAAGGCGAACATGGCCTCAAAGGGGCCATCAACGAAGGCTAGGCCCCCTCAAATTCCTCCGGGAGGTAGCCTTGGAGAAGATCGCGCTTAAAGCCCTCCTTCCTGAGTTTCCCCGTCAGCGGGGATCCCTTATCTCCATACTGCGGGAGGTCAACGAATCCTTCGGATATGTCTCCGAAGAAGATGTTGACGAGATAGCCGAGTACCTGAATATCACGGCCAACCAGGTCTTCGGGGTACTGACTTTTTACTCCGAGCTCCGGACGAAGCCTGCGGGAGAGAAGACCATAAAGTTCTGCGTTGGCCCGTCTTGCTATCTTAAAGGTATCGAGAAGATAGAGAAGGCCTTCCAGGAAAACCTTGGGGTTAACATGGGCGAGACCACCCCTGACGGGAAATTTACCCTGACGCCTACTCATTGTAACGGCACCTGCGCCCAGTCCCCCATGTTACAGGTGGACGGAACGATTTACGGCCAGGTCAAACCCGAGGACGCCCCCAAGATCGTGGAGGAGTGGCGGAAATGAAGGCTTTCCAGGAACTCCAGGCTCGGGCCAGTGCTTCCTGGGAGGCCATTTCTAACACTTCCAAGACCAGGATCATCGTGGGAGCGGCTACATGTGGCAGGGCTTCCAGTGCGCTGAAGACCCTCGAGGCCATCAGGGCAGAGGTGGCCCGCCAGGGACTGAACGCCCAGGTGGAGACTACCGGATGTATCGGCCTTTGCTATGAGGAGCCACTGGTAGATATAATCAAACCCGGCGGTCCCAGGGTCTCCTATGGCAATGTAACGGCTGACAAAGCGCCCAGCCTGTTGGAGGAGGTCCTGGCCAAGGGAGGCCAGGCCGCCGATATGGCCATTGGGGTGCATTCTACTGACGGCACGGGCCTGCCCTCCTTCTTCGACCAGCCCTTCTTTCGGGGGCAGGAGCGCCGGCTGCTGACCCGCTGCGGGCTAATAGACCCCACCAGTATAGACCATTACATCGCTACAGGTGGGTATGCCAGCCTGGATAAGGTCCTTTCGACGATGCAGCCGGACGAGA
>JAUYDP010000165.1 GCA_030691805.1 Dehalococcoidia bacterium
GAGGAGCCTTCCCTCCACGGCTTCTGGATAGCGAATATCAACATCTGCACCGACGATGAGCTGGACCACTGCGACCCCATGTACGGTAGCTGGCCACTGCGAGGGCTGCTGTGCCGGGTAAGTAAGGCGCCGGCCCCCGAACTGTTAGGGGCTGGCGCGGATGGAACCTGGGTCTCGCATTCCCCACGCGGGAGCGCCAGCGGGTCATGAAAAACTGTCCACCCCTGCCCCAGCCTTTAGGGCTGACCTATACCCGGATCTTTTCGCCTGTCGGGGCGTGCGCTGTCCACCAGCTTGTAGGGGCGATTCATGAATCGCCCCTACGCGCCATTGCTAATCCAAACACCAATGCGACGACAATGTGGGTAAAGATCAGGGCTTTAGCCTGGTTTGTAGTTCCCGTACCCCAGGCTAAGGCCTGGGGCATCCAGGCCCGCGATCCCCATGGGCCTATCTCGATAGGAGCCTCATGAGCGACTACCCCGTTATCGGCAAACGTCTTCCCTTCCTGGAAGCCATACCCAAAGGCGCCGGCGAGACCCGTTTTACCAACGACTTGAGCCTGCCGGGGATGCTCCACGCCCGCACCCTGCGAAGCCCCTTCCCTCACGCCCGCATCCTGAAGATAGATACCAGTCGGGCCAGGGCGTTGCCGGGCGTGGAGGCTGTCATTACCGCCGAGGATACCATCGGACGTAAGTACGGCTACTGGCCGCCGGGGGTCAAGTGGGACCAGTGGTCTACTGTAGTCGAGGACCGCTACCCCCTTGCCAGGGATAGGGTGCGCTTTGCCGGTGAGGAGCTAGCCGCCGTGGCCGCTACTGATGAAGACACAGCGGAAGAGGCCCTGGGACTCATAGACGTGGAGTACGAACATTTGCCTGCGGTCTTCGACCCGGAGGAGGCTCTAATGGCCGGCGCCCCAGCTATACACAACGGGCAGGATAATACCTGCGCTCATGTTATCATGCGAGCTGGTGACGCCGATGCCGGCCTGGCCCAGGCGGACTACGTTCGGGAGGACCGTTTCACCTTCGCCTCCATCAACCATGCTTCGATAGAGCCACATTCGGCCCTGGCCTATTACGACCCAACCGGAAACCTGACCGTTTGGACGGCCACCCAGATGATTGGATGCAGCCGCGCCGTACTCTCCCATCTTCTAGGCGTGCCAGAAGACCGGATCCGGTATATCGTTCCTGCCGTGGGAGGAGCCTTCGGGGGCAAGAGCGGCGTCTTCGCGTACGAGTTCTCTGCCGCCCTGCTCTCTATGAAGATCGGCAAGCCGGTTAAGATCACCTACAGCCGTGAGGAAGTCTTCACCTCCACCATCCGCCGCTACAACCTGGTTATCCGTTTGAAGACCGGATTCAAGCGTGACGGTTCTATCACCGCCGTCCGGTGCCGGGTGGTGGCCGAGGCTGGCGCCTACGTGGGCCTGGGAACTCCACCACTGGTTAATGGCGCCATTTTTCTGACGGCGCCCTATCGGGTGCCCAGCCTGGACTACGAGGGACGCAAGGTCTACACCAACCTGCCCGTGTGCGGTCCTATGCGGGGACCGGGCCTCCCCCAGACCCGCTACGCCGTGGAGACCCAGCTCGATTCAGCCGCCAGGGAGTTGGGTCTGGACCCGTCCGAGATTCGACGCCGGAATGCCCTCCAGCCGGGGGAACGGACCGTTCTAAAATGGGATATAACCAGTTGCGGCCTCGAGGAATGTCTCCAGCAAGCCCAGTCCGCTATCCCCAACGATCACGCGGGGAGTGGCCTGGCTTGCAGCTCCTTTATGTCCGGCTACGACTATCCCGCCCGTCACTCCAACCCTGGCTCCGTGAGCATAGGGGCGGACGGCACGGTCACCATCCAGACCATCGCCTGCGACTTTGGCCAGGGCGCCGAGACCGGCATGCGCCAGATCGTCGCTGAAGAGATGGGGGTCCCCGTCGAGCAGGTGCGGGTCCGGTCCGGCGATTCTTCCCTCTTCCCAAACCAGTGGTGGTCTTTCAGTGACAGCGCCTCCACGGGGCGGGCTATGATCGAGGCTTCCTCGCAGGCCCGCCGCCAACTTCTGGAGGTAGTGGCGGAAGAGCTCGAGGCCAAGGTGGATGACCTGGAATGCCGTGGCGGTCGTATCTACGTAAAGGGCAGTTCGGAGCGTGGCATCACCTTTGCCGACGCCGCCCGAAAGAGCTTCGACCGGCGGACCAGGGCCGCCTGGGGAGAGGCCCGGTTCTGCGCCAGAGATGAGTTGCGCCGCACCGGCCAGAGGGGGCCCTTCCTGGCCTGCTCCTTCGCCGCCCAGGCTGCGAAAGTTGACGTTGACCGGGAGACGGGCCTGGTGGACGTCAAGCGGATGGTGAACGCCTATGACTGCGGTCGGGCCATCAACCCCAACATGGTCGAGGGCACCCTACAAGGAGGCTCCGCCATGGGCCTGAGCCACGCCCTCCTGGAGGAGGTGGTGTGGAAGGACGGGCAGATTATGAACCCATCCTTCCTGGACTACCGCCTGGCAACCAGCCTGGACACGCCGTCCGTGGAGACTATCCTGGTGGAGACCGTGGACCCAGCCGGTCCTTACGGGGCCAAGGAGGTGGGCCAGGGGTCTCTCCAGGCTGCTGCCCCCGCCGTTGGCAACGCCGTTTTCGCCAGCATCGGCGTGCCCATCACCGATCTTCCCATAACACCGGAGAAGGTGTTGAAAGCGATAGAAGCGGCCGCAGGCAGCGTGCCCCGGCCATAATGAGGGTTACAGAGGGTGTCCTCTTGCCGTCTAAAACGGGGGTGATAGGGGGTGCCCCCTTACACACAAACCCACGTAATCCCCCGCCGGAAGGGGGCTGCAGGGGACGAGCCCCCGCACTACGCTTTGTTTGGAAAAAGGGGGTTGCAAGGGGTGTCCCCTTACACACAAACCCACGTAGTCCCCCGCCGAAAGGGGGCTGCAGGGGACAAGCCCCCGCACTACGCTTTGTTTGAAAAAGGGGGTGACAGGGGGTGTCCCCCTGAATCAATAATAGCTCTTTGACGGACTTCAGCCCGTATGAGTAGAATAAGAATGTATATAACCATGCAAAGGAGAACACATGGCAAACCTTGAGAAGTGGGTAACGTTGGGTAAGGACCTGAGCGCCGCCATAAGGCCAAGAAGCTTTCCCCTCGGCATAAAGCTAATAAAGCCAGGCG
>JAUYDP010000227.1 GCA_030691805.1 Dehalococcoidia bacterium
GGAGGGCCGTGCCAACCGTCCGGGGAATAGGGCCGGACCCGGGGCGCAGCCTCTGCGCTACGTCGAACAGGTCCCTGTTGGGTGGGACGGGTATGTTCGGGGCCTCGTCGGCCACCCATTCCGAAGAGGAGACAGGGGGCCGGTTGCCGGCCTGGAATTGGGGTAGGCAGGACGAGGCCGCCGCCGCCAACAGGGCCAGGGCCAGCAGGAGAGCCTTCATGGCGGCCAGGCCCCGGCCAGCGCTTCCAGGAACCGATTGAGCTGGGGGGTTGCCTCCTCTACGACCTGGAGGACGGCCTGGTGGGTGAGGGAGTCCTCCTCAATCCTTCTCATCCTTGGCCCTGGGGTGAGCCGCATCGTAGGCCTGCCTTACGTGGTCGCGGGTCAGGTGGGTGTAGACCTGAGTTGTGGAGATATTGGCATGTCCCAGCCAGCCCTGGATATGGCGGAGGTCGGCTTTGCGCTGGAGCATATGGGTGGCAAAGCTGTGCCGCAAGACGTGGGGCGTTACCCCCGCGGATATCTTGGCCCGGGAGGCATAGCCTTTCAGGATAAGCCAGACTCCCTGGCGCGTTAGCCTTTCCCCGCGTCGGTTCAAAAACAGGGCTTCGTTGGCTCCGCTGGCTCCCTTCTTGGACAGCGCAGGCCGCCCTTTCGTCAGGTAGGTCAAAACCACCTCTGATGCCTCGGGATGAATGGGCACCTGCCTCTCCTTGGACCCCTTGCCAAGACACCGAACAAATCCCTCTTCCAGTTCCACGTCCTCAATGTTCAGTCCCACCAGCTCGCTAACCCTCATGCCCGTCGCGTAGAGAAGCTCGAGCATGGCCCGGTCCCGCAGTCCATCCGGCCCATGGTTTCGGACCGGCTGCTCCAGCAGGGCGTTGACTTCCTCGATGGAGAGGTACTTGGGCAGGGGTTTGTTTACCTTGGGCGAGTCCACGTCTTCGGTGGGGTCTTGGGCCAGGATTCCCTCGGCCGTTAGGAAGCGAAAGAAGGACTTGACAGCGGCTGCCTTGCGGGCCAGGGTAGCGGGGGCATACTGGCGCTCTTTAAGGGAGAGGATAAAGGAGATGATAGCGGCCTTGTCTACGTCGGCCCATCTCTCGATTCGCTTGACCTCGTGGCTCCCCAGGAACTCGACCAACTGGGATAGGTCATTGGAGTATGCCTCCAGGGTATTTCCGGAGAAACCCTTCTCCACCGCCAGAAAGTTTAAAAAGTCCTGTATTTCCTGCTCCAAGGCGCCCCCGCTAGACAATAAATTAGTTGGCCCTATTTTACCATAACTTGAGGCAAATGATAGAGCAACAACGGCGGGCAAGTGGGGTGGAGTCTTTCTATGCTTGCGGGCGTGTCTGTTGAGACGATCGAACACTCTTCTTTGGTTCCGTTCTAATCGCCTGCAAGGTATGCTATAATTTGTGGCGTAGTAAAACTACCTGGAGAAGGGGCAACGCGCCCCGGCGGAGGCAGGCTGTTGTTCAACCCGATAAACGCTTTCCTGGGCATCTTTTCCCATGATATGGGGATAGACCTGGGCACAGCCAATACCCTGGTTATGGTTAAGGGTAAGGGGATCGTTATTAACGAGCCATCGGTGGTGGCTATCAACAAGCGGACCAAGGAGATCATAGAGGTCGGGGAGAACGCCAAGAAGATGGTTGGGAAGACCCCGGCTTCCATCGTAGCTATCCGGCCCTTGAAGGACGGGGTCATCTCGGATTTCGATATCACGGAAAAGATGCTCCATTACTTCATCCACAAAGTCCACCAGAGGGACTCGCTCTTTGCCCCCCGTCCCCGTATAGTTATCGGAATCCCCAGCGGGGTTACGGAGGTCGAAAAGCGGGCCGTCCACGATGCGGCCGTAAGCGCCGGGGCTAGAGAGGTTTACCTTATTGAAGAGCCGATGGCGGCCGCCATCGGCGCGGGCCTGCCGGTAATGGAGCCTAGTGGATGTATGATAGTTGACATTGGCGGCGGGACTACCGAGGTGGCCGTCATCTCCTTGGGGGGTATCGTCACCAACCGCTCTATCCGCGTTGCCGGAGATGAGGCGGACCAGGAGATCATCACCTACGCCCGCCAGCAGCATAACCTCCTGATTGGGGAGCGCATGGCTGAGGAGATCAAGATAGCCGCCGGTTCCGCCTTTCCCCTGGAGCATGAATGCACCGTCAGCTTCCGGGGGCGGGACCTGATCGCCGGGCTGCCGAAGACCGTGGAGGTCAGCAGCGTGGAGATCCGGGAGGCTATAAGCGGCTCGGTCGCTTCTATTGTCGAAGCAGTCAAGGACACCATAGAATCTACGCCACCGGAGCTGGTGGCGGACCTGATGGAGGCAGGCATCGTCCTGACCGGCGGAGGCGCCTTGCTCAGAGGACTGGACCGGCGGCTCTCCCACGAGACCCGGTTCCACGTTTACAACGCCGATGACCCCCTGACTTGCGTGGTGCGTGGCGCGGGGGAGGTTGTCTTGAACCTGGATGCCCTAAGCAAGGTCCTTCTGCGTATTCAGTCAGCCAAGTCTCCCCGTTAGCGCCGGTCGGCGGCCGGGGACTGACTTCAGCCGTGTTATGGTTAGAGGTTGATGGCTTTTTGAATAAGCTTGGCTGAGAGTGGCTAGGTTGCTCTTGTGCACGTTAGTGAAGCCAGTATGACGTACTTGTTCATTATGCAATTCTACTGGGAGGACACCGGGCATTACCGGCCGGGGAAGAAGGGCTGAAATGGGGTTCCGGCGGACGCTTTGGCCTATAGCCCTCTTGCTCCTTATTGGCGCCTCGGTCTTCTTGCAGCAGAACCGCGCCCTTCTCACCGTCCGGAGCACAGCGGTGAATATTCTGGCTCCCCTTCAGGAGACCTTGAGCGGCGTTTCCTCCGCATCCAGAGGGCTATTCGGCTCCTT
>JAUYDP010000364.1 GCA_030691805.1 Dehalococcoidia bacterium
AGCCGGGTTGCGGTGAACCTGAGCGGCATTGGCAAGGAAGAACTGGCCCGCGGTGACGTGGTTACCGTCCCAGGCTGGCTCCGGCCA
Source organism: Dehalococcoidia bacterium (assembly GCA_030691805.1). Classification (GTDB taxonomy): domain Bacteria; phylum Chloroflexota; class Dehalococcoidia; order JAUYDP01; family JAUYDP01; genus JAUYDP01. Next base: position 88 of record JAUYDP010000364.1, read on the forward strand.
ACCACCGCTTTGGACGTCCATCTACGTATCCTCGATGGCCTACCCCGGCCGCTGGTACATAACACCCCGGTGAGCTTCCATACCGGCAGCAGCGAGGCCCCTGGACGGTTGCGCCTTCTGGACCGGGAAGAGATGGCGCCGGGCGAGAGCGGATGGGCGCAAGTCAAGCTGGAGGCGCCCCTTGCCCCAGTCAAGGGCGATCACTTTATTATCCGCTCACCCAATGAGACGCTGGGCGGAGGCAGAATCGTGGCTTTACAGCCGCTCCGTCACCGCCGGTTCCACCAGCCGACCTTACAGGGCCTGGAGCTTGCAGAGCGGGGCACGCCCCAGGACCTCCTACTCCGGGCTTTGGACGAGAAAAGCCCTTGTGCAGCCTCGGTTGCCGCCCGTTCTGCGGGCCTGCCATGGCAGGACGCCAAGTCCCTGTTGCAAGTAATGGTATCTCAAGAACAGGCCGAAACCTTAGGGACCGGCGCCATTGATGGCGAGTCGTTCGCCATATCGCCTTCGGGGTGGGCCAGGCTGCGGGCACAGGTGGATGCTCTGCTCCGAGACTACCACCGGCGGCTGCCGCTGCGGCCCGGAATGCCCAGGGAAGAGCTAAAAAGCAGGTTGGGGTTGCCTCCTAAGCCGCTCGGAGAGGCATTGCGAAGGTTAGGCCAGGAGGGGGCAATCGTAGAGGGAAGAGGGTGGGTCCGCCACGCCGAGCATGTGGTGCTCCTTGACCCGGCCCAGGAGGCCAGGGTGCAGTCCTTCCTGGGATCGCTTCGAGCCAACCCCTACTCGCCGCCATCCGACCAGATGCTAGAGCCGGAGCTACTCAATTTGCTAATAGACGAAGGCCGGGTAGTAAAAGTGGCTGAGGACGTGGTCTTCGAGACCGGAGCCTACCGGCAGATGGTCGAAAAGATCATCGAGCATATCCAAAGCCGGGGCCAGATAACCGTGGCGGAGGCCCGGGACCTCTTCAACAGCAGCCGCAAATACGCCCTGGCCCTCCTGGAGCACCTGGACCAGGAGAAGGTGACCCAGCGTATTGGGGACCAGCGGGTGTTACGCTAATTACTGATTCTTTCATGAAGGGTTAAAGACCTAACCGGGGATGATACCGGGAATCCGGTTACCGTGATGGGCGGCTGATAGCCCAGGTTGGCGGGGTGAATACCAGGCTTGCCCCAGCCTCAAGCTTCTTGTACCGGCTATCGGCGCCAACTGGATCCCCCCTGTGATCCCACGCAGCCTCTTTAGCCCTCTATGCAGCGATCAGTAGGTGGTCTAGCTTGGGTGGTAACCGTTACCCCATTAAAGCTATGAACTCTTCAACAGTTAGACCGACGTCCCGCAGGATACTCAAGAGCACTTTTGGATGCAGCACCTTTCCAGAATGATAGGGAATAGTTGTTCTCTTGCCCTGCGGGTTTTTGCAGATCATATGGCTCCCGCTCTGGCGGACTTTGATGAATCCGGCTCGTTCTAGGGCTCGAGCGGCCCTGGCAGCCGTGACTCTGGGGAGCCTTGCGGTCAAACTGCAATATCCAGGGTGGTAAAGCTGACGGCCTCTATTTGAGGGATATCTTCTCCATCGGCTAACCTATCCACTAGATGTAGGTGGATTGCGTCTCTAATGTTATCCAGGACCTGTTCGTAGGTGTCTCCCTGCGTATAGCACCCCTGAAGGTCCGGACAGTGGGCAAAGTAACCGCTTTCATCTTTTTCTATGACCACTGAGAATTTATAGGACGTCATTGCTTACCTCACGGCGCTCGCTACGCCTTGTTATTCTCCCAGGGTATAGTGCTCTCTGAACCCAGTTTGGCTTTGAGGGAATCCAGGCTGACCTCCATAGCCTCCAACCGTTCCATTAGCTACTGGTACTGCTCCATTCCCATAATCACTGTCTCTAGGTGGGAGTGACGTTTCACCTGGATAAGTTGGCCTTCCCGCATCTGGGCTAGAAGTTCATAGAACTTGGTCTTGGCCTCACTCGCGCTAACCGGTTTCAGCATCCGCATGTCGGGTCTCCAACTAGGTCTTTTAAACGATCTAACTATAGGCCCAGGACCTTTGCGTTGCAACTTTGGTGCGTCCGTACCAGGCTGAGTTCTGAATATCGGCCGGTAAGCCACCACCTCATCAACTCTACGGACCCCCTAGCGCCAGATCGGTGCCGGATGTCCTGTCCGAATGTCCGCGAGATCATAGTGGCGAACGCCCGTGTCTGGATGTTCACAAACCTATAGTGGCGGACCTACTTGAGCGAACGTGCCCAAAACCCGTAGTGGAGGACCTCTCTGTCCGCCAGGGGAGAGGTGGAGGGGCTACTCACAAACCGCCGCCAGGTCTTCCTCGCGTCTTGCCACATGGTCATAATAACTCCGTTGCCATAGCGGGCCTGTGTGACCGTGTTTCCACGCCAGTCGCGTCGTGTAACCTTTGAACCGCTGGAGGAGGACGGGAACACTATCGCCGCCCGCCACGGGTGACAGCGCCATATGAAGGTGGTCGGGCATTAGGCAATAGGCATAAAGCCGGCATTCATTTCTACTCCGCAGAAAAATCAAGGATTCCACTACCTGGCCGGCCAGGATAGGGTCTTTGAATGGTTGGCGGAGATGCCTAGCGCATACCGTGATAAAAAAGAAATAGCTCGGATTACCGTAATCAAACCCTGTCAGACGCAACGATTTCCTGCGCCAGGTCAAGTCTGGCCATGGACTAAGATCGGAAGCGTCCAATCCAGTATCTCCAGGAGCGGCTACGTTATTATGTAACCGGTATTTCACCATGGCGCCCCCACCAACCCCCCGTGGCGGACAGGGACGTCCGCCGCTACGTGGAGCTACCTGGAAGGCACCGTCTATTAACACGTAATGTGCCTACCCCAATCCTATGGCGGACAGGGAGATCCCGTTGATAAACTTGATAAAGTACGGAGCTGTCTTCCCTACCGTGGCCGAGCAGGCGTCGCTCACGTAGTAGCGAGGCATGCCTCGCCACTACAGATCCCGCGTGACTGGCCCATTGACGGGT
>JAUYDP010000014.1 GCA_030691805.1 Dehalococcoidia bacterium
AGAGAAGCAAACGCTGGCCGTCGGGCGCAAGGCTGAAGAACGTATCCCACCTGGGCTGGCTCAGGTCGAAGATCGATCCGCTTGTTGCGTCGATAGCGAAGATGCGCCGGCCACCTTCAGGGAAGGTGTTCAGGAAGACCAATCGCCCATCGGGCGTCCACTGCGGCTGGCCGGCAAGGCCGTTGGGGCCGATAACGGCGCGCCGAAGAAGCCGGCCGCCGCTATCCACTACCGAAAGCGTGGGCATAGCCGCGTTATTGTAATCAAAGTCACTCGCTACTGCTGCTAACCGGCTCCCGTCCGGGCTCCAGGCTAGAGCCAGGCGGGCAAAGCCTGGACGCTGAGGCACCGGTCCTGCCGGCGGTCTCTCGGCGGGAGGAGCGGTGGGCACAAGCCCGGGGCCGGCTCCACTGGCTACGGTCGCAGGTGCCGGAACCCGGGGTGGGGCCCCAAGATCAAGCCGCACCAATTCCTGACGTTCGGGGTCGGCCAGGCAGAGGCTGTCGTCGCAACGGTATGCGAACCGCCGGCCATCAGGGGTCGCCGCAAAACCCACATAGGTCCGGGGTTGCGGCGCCAGGCCGGGTAGCTCCATCAGCTTGATCGCCTCGGTGCCGCTGACGCCGGCCCGCCAGAGACCGTCCTTAGCCAGATACCATACGGAGTCGCCGATCAGGACAGGCCGGGCCGCCAAGTTAGTGCGGGCGACTAGACGCTCCTCCCGTCGCTCAGGGCTAACAACGACTACTTCCCAAGCCTGCCATGGCCCAGGGGCTAGAGGACGGACGACACGCAGAAAAGCAATCTCTCCCCCACCATTCGACCACGTGTATTGCTCGGCGTTAGTAGCCAGACGGACTGTACCCTTCCCGTCCACACGGACGAGCCACAACTGGGTGTCCGTTTGGCGGTCGCGGGGGTCCGGGCGGGTGGTTAGCAAAAAAGCCCTACCATCCGGGGCCCAGACCATCTCCTCATCAAGGCGTGTCCCTGAAGTGTACCACTCCACCAGTAGGTCCGTGCCAAGCTGATGGGTCTCTTGGGTGAGGAGAAGCCGCTCAGGCGCTCCAAGGCGTACCGGGGCATTATCTCCAGCAAACGGGATGTCCGGCAACTCACGATGTGGGGCATAGTAACGATCGAGGCCCGTGTAGGCCCAGCCGCCGGGGCGCCCCCATGACTGGGTTGACTGTACGACAGGGATACGATAACGGCGGCTCGAGCCATCTGCATAGACCATTCGGACGGTACCATGCGCCCAGTCACCTAGCCCTAAGCTAATACCTTCGATCTCGTACTTCTGTAGAGGCTGGTTGGGGTCAAGAGGATCGAGGCCGGTGGTCCCGAGAAGCCCGTCGAGCTTAGCGCCCAAGGCTGCAGCAACATCCCCTCGCCCCAGAAGGGCGAAACCTCCGGCCAGCAGGGGCAGCCGCGGGTCGAAGGTCAGTCCGCCGGTCCCTGTGAGCGCCACGTCACGAGCGGTGACCAGCAGATAAGGGAAGCCTAACGACAGACCTGTCAGAAGCAGTCCTGCTACAAGTGCGATGAGGACTCCCCGTATCTCTTTCCCACGTCTCAATGCGCCCTGCCTCATACCGCCGCGGGAAACCCAAGTACCGTTGCGTCGTGCGTCAAGCGCGCCGCCTCGAAATTCAATTTGGCGGCAGGGGCGCTGAAACGGGTCTCTAGTGCCCTTTCCAAGTTCTCCAGCGAGACCAGGCCGGTAGCCCGTACAAAGGCTCCCAGCATGGCAGTGTTCACGATGGGATTGCCCGCGACCAGCAAGCCCAGCCGCTGAACGATGCTCAGGGCGTCGGCGGTGGCAATCTGGATGTCCCCCTCCACGCCCAACCGACTGGGATGTCTGGCGCTGTTCACGATAAGCCAACCGCCGTTCTTGATACCAACGGCCGCCCGGCCGCTGACCAGCAGGGCCTCGTCCAGGACGACGGCGATATCCGGGTATTCTATCTGGGAATAGATCCGTAGCTCCCCGTGGGTGAACCTGGTGGAGGCAGTGACCGGCGCACCCCGGCGCTCCGCGCCGAAGAAGGGGGCCGCCGCCACACCCTGGAACCCCTGGTAGAAAGCCGCCTCCGCTAATATTTGCGCCGAGGAGACCGCCCCCTGCCCCCCGCGCCCGTGCCACCTGACCCCGTAGATCCGCTTCTCAAAATCGAGCGGTTGCGCACCGGTCAATACTAGAACCCCAACTCCTCGCCCACGAGCAAGACGTGGGTATCAGTCAGCATGGGCCTCCGGTCCAGGATAATAGTAGCGCGGCAAGCCCGGCCCGGCGAGTCGCAGTCGGTGCAGACCCCGGTCTTGACACAGGGAATAGGGTCTCCGCTCTCACCCAGGGCCAGCGGGGCGCAGACGTCGTGGATGCGGCGAAAGGCGGCCTCCAGGTCCCGGACCACCTTGTTGGCCCCGGCGATGATTATGACCCGCTTAGGGCCGAAGGTCATGGCGCACACCCGGTTGCCGACCCCATCGGTGCTAACTATCTGGCCCCGCAGGGTTACCGCGTTGGTGCTGGTCAGGAAGACGTCGCAGGTCAGTTGGGCGCGGCGTATTGCCAGCAATGCCTCTTGGGACAGGCCGGCCTGCCAGTGGTTTTGTATAAAGTGCCCCCGCTGGGCCAGATCGTCCAGGACCCCGATTTCCCGGATGGTCATGGAGCCGCCGACGCCGATGGTAGCCTCTGGGGGGACGAGATCAAGGATTGCTTTCCGGGCCTCCTCGCGATTCTCGAAACAGGCCGCGTTGAAGCCGTTCTTCTTGAGGGGCTTAAGGGCGGCTTGTACTAGTTGCAGGAGGCGCTTTCTCTTGATGGCATCCTTGTTCGCCAGCCTTCTGGCATACATATCCGGGGGTGGAGCAGCGGGCGCCTCGGTCATCTGGCTCATGGCGATGTAACCATCTTATCACATTTGGCGCCTGCGAGTATTATCCGGGGGACCTAACCCCCCAGCTCCCTTCCCCCATCCAACAACCTACATCCCCTGCGCCGCCTGTTCCGCCGCTGTTTCCCGAGCTAGTCGTAAAAGTTCTTCGGCGCTCTCCACCATGACGCCGGCGGCGTTGCTGCCCAGCATAGCGGCCAGTTCTTCTACCCTGGAGGCGCCATCTAGCAACTCGATGCGGCTGACGGCCCTCCCGGAGGCCACGTCTTTCCGTACACGGTAGTGGTTATGGCCGTAGCAGGCGATCTGCGGGAGATGGGTGATGCAGAGCACCTGCCGGTCCTGGGCTAGGGCCGCCAGCTTCCTGCCCACGACGTGGGCGTTGCGGCCCCCCACTCCCATGTCAATCTCATCGAAGACCAGCGTGGGGACCGAATCGGCCCGGCTCAGGGCGGTCTTCACCGCCAGCATGAAGCGGGAGGTCTCACCCCCTGAGGCTATCTCGGCCAGGGGTTTCAGGGGCTCCCCTGGATTGGTGACGCCGAGGAACCCCACGCGGTCAATGCCGTACTGGTTGTAGAACAAGCGGCCGCGAGGAGTCGGAAGGCCATCGCTCCGTTCCTCTTGTATCAGGCTGACCTCGAACTTGGCCCAGGGCATTCCCAGGTCGGCAAGCTCGCCGTTGACCCGCTGGGCAAGGCTCCAGGCGGCATCGCGGCGCGCCTCGGAAAGCTCCCCCGCAAGCCTCCCCGCTTCGTCTGCCATGGCCCGGATCTTCTGCTCCAGATAGCTCCGGCGCTCCTCCCGGTTTTGCAGGTTCCCCAATTCCTCCCCGGCCTTAACGGCAAAGGCCAGTACGTCTTCCAGGGCAGGCCCGTACTTTCCCTTCAGGCGGCGCAACGTCTCCAGCCTCTCCTCCACCTGATCCAGGCGGCCGGCCCGTGATTCGACGTTATCGGCGTAGGACCGGAGGTCTCTGGCCGTCTCCTCCAGTTCGGTGGCGGCGGAGCTCAAAGCGTCCAATTGCGCGTGAAGGCTGGGGTCTACCAGGGCTAAACCCCTCAGGGCCTTTATAGCCTGGTAGACAAGGCCGGAGGCGGAAACACCATCGCCATAAAGGGTATTGTAGGCGGAGTAACAACTCTCTTTTAACGTTTTAGCCCGTTGTAATAGGTGCCACTCCTGCTGAAGGAACTCGTCTTCGCCCAGAATGAGCTTGGCCCCGTCTATTTCGGCTACCTGGTACTCCAACATCTCCAACTGGCGCTGGGAGGCGCCTTCGTTGAGCGCTCCCAGCTCGCGCGTCCTCTCCCGTAGCTCCGCCAGCCTGCCGGAGAGGCGCGCCCGGGTTTGAAGCAGCCCACCAAACGTATCTAACAGGTCTAGCTGGCGCTGGGGGTTCAGGAGGGAGATATGTTCCAACTGGCTGTTGATGTCCAACAGGCGGTGTCCCAACTCTCGCAAGAGGGAAACGGGAACGGAGCGACCGTTCACGCGGGCGGCGCTCCGCCCCTGTTCCTGGACCTCCCGCGCCATGATAAGGCTGCCATCGTCCTCCAACTGAAGACCGGCCTCCCGCAACATTGCCCCCAGACCAGTGTCATCCGGAGAGGCCAAGAAGACGCCCTCCACCATGGCGCTGGTAGCTCCGGTGCGCACCAGGTTGGCGGAGGCCCGGCCCCCCAAAAGGAGGCAGAGGGCATCCACCAACAGGGACTTCCCGGCCCCTTCCTCACCGCTCAGGACGGTCAGTCCTGGCTTGAAGACGACCCGTAGCTCCTCGATTACCGCCAGGTTCTTTACGTAGAGCTCAGCCAGCATGGCTCCCTCCTTCGCGCGCTGTTGTACTATAGCTCAAATGTGCCATAAAAGGGGCGGGATGTCAAGGGTTTTGTGTTTTGTTTCTAAGGAATAAAATAATCCGTTTGTAACTCAGGCCTTCTCAGTACGGCGGGCAGGCGACAACTCGGCAATTGGGGAGCGTCAACCCAACCTTGGAGGCTACAGAGGTCCTCCCAGACGTCTCGAATCGAGAGCGTGACCTCACTCAGTGAGGCCACGCAGGGCCTCCCCTACACGCCCTTATGTCCCTAACCCACCGGCTGGTAGCGGTCCACTTCTGCGAAGAGGTCCAGGGCTTTGCAGTGGGTCTTGACGGCCACCGAGTGGGGAGCGCCGGCGGGAATGTAGTAGCTGTCTCCCTTGCGGTAAGTGTTTGTAATGCCAGAGATGGTTAACTCCACCTCTCCCTCCAGGATCACCCCCCATTGTGCGCCGTGGGAGTGCTCCGGTATCTCGCCTATCGGCTCGATGTCGAAGAAGACCAACTGTCGGCTCGTGCCCTGGAACAGGTGCCCCTTGACGCCCTTGAAGGGGATGTTGGCCAGGGGTAGGTCCCGGATGATGGATGGGTAAAGGTCTTCTGCCATGCTCGCTCCTTTCCAGTCCTGAGGGAAATATAGCAAATCCAATTTTCCTTGACAAACCACAGGAAGTTGTTATAATAGGCGCCAATTAACAGAACGGTTTCTCGGTGGTCGGTAGATTGCCGCAACTGTCAAAAACGCTTACAAACTGCTGATAGGAGGTAAGAAGGCAATGGAAC
>JAUYDP010000044.1 GCA_030691805.1 Dehalococcoidia bacterium
CAAGGACGGCATTTCAGGGTTTTCGTCCGGACTTCTAGTGATTTGCATATGAGCGTGACAGAGTCGCGTGTGAAGCTGGCCCTTTCCGGGGCGAGTTCTGGACAGCAAAATATGTCCTTCCAGAGGTTAATCCCTCAGGCAACTGTCAATGAGTCCCAGTGAGCTGCTATGGGTGACACGCATGGGTCCATTTTCACTATAGGACATAGCGACCATCCCCCCGGGACACTGTTACAGCTCCTGGTCCGAACCGGGATCGAAGTGCTCGTGGACGTAAGGAGCAACCCCAGCAGCCGCTGGGTCCCCCACGCCAACCCCCACGACCTGAGGCGGATCTTGAAGCCGGCCGGTATCCAATATATCTATATGGGCGATGCGCTGGGAGGACGCCCGGAGAGCTTGGAGAACGACGTCCAGGAATCGGCAAAGGTGAAGTACGAGGCCATTCGAAAGACCCAGGCCTTCCAGCGAGGGCTGGAGCGGCTCCTGGGTAGCCTAATGAAGCATCGAACGTGCGTAATGTGTGCTGAAGAAGACCCGTCGGAGTGCCACCGAAACCTGCTGGTCGGAGAAGGCCTCCGCTTGATGGGCATCCGGGCCCTTCACATTCGCGGCTCAGGCGCAGTGCAGACGGATGAGGAACTCCGGAAGGAAAAGCTAGGCGTGCCCTCTAACCAGCTTGAGCTGCCTTTTGGTGACATGACATGATTATCTACACCATCGGCTTCACCAAGAAATCTGCGCAGGACTTCTTCGAAGCGCTCCGGAAGACCGGCGCCAGGCACCTCCTGGATATCCGTCTGCACAACACGTCTCAACTGGCAGGCTTCACCAAGAGGAATGACCTCCGGTTTTTTCTTGATGAGGTCGTCGGTATGGAATACCACGAGGTCCCGGCCCTGGCCCCGGGGGAGGAGGCTTTAAAAGAGTACCGAAAGACGGGTGATTGGCCTAAGTTCGAAGAACGGTACGCTGAAGTCGTCCAACAGCGTCGGGCGGAGCGGGAGATCGCTCCAACGTGGTTTGAGGAAGGAATGGTGCTGCTTTGCAGCGAGGCCAGGCCCGACCGATGCCACCGCCGTCTGGCGGCTGAATACTTACAACGCCAGTTGTACCCGGACGCTGAGATAAGTCATCTATAGGGAGCAGACCCTGAAGAAAACTCTCTGGATAACCGACTTGACCCAGATGCAGTTAGACCGGGTCTGCATAGCCGGACTGGATGAGAAGGGCGAGTGCACCCGCCCGGTGCTTTTGGGCGGTGTTCACGATTATCACCTCAGTCGTGAAGGTGAGGTTATCATCAGAACGCGGGCAAGGGTTCGGTTTCAACTCACAAGATGTCCGGTTGAGCCTCCCCATATCGAGGACTGGCTGTTCAACCGGGGCACGACTGTCCAGGAGGGTATCTGCGGTGACCAGGAATGGGAAACGGTCCTCCGTAAAGGGGCGTTCGAGAGCGTTGAGAGCATTTTCGATGGGCATTTACAGGAGCGCCGGTGGGTCCTTCCGGGGTCCTCTACCAGGTCCCTGGGCACGGTAACAAGCGTTCAGATAGAGAGAGTGACTTTGGGGGAGTACCAGGCCAGCGCCACGTACCGTCTGCTCTTCGGCGACGGGGCCGGGGCGCCCTACGATCTATCCATCACCGACCTGTCCTTCAGGAGGTTCTCCGATCTCGAGACGAAGCGGGAGGGAAACCGGTCCCGGGCGGCCCAGAAGATCACCCAGCTTTTACAGAGCGTCCCGGTCTATCTAAGGCTCGGCCTAACCCGCCCTTATTCGCCGCAAGGCCGCCAGCCGGTCTGCTGGCTGCAAGTCACCGGGATACACACCTTCCCGGATTACCTGGAGGGGAAGAGCTTCGCAGATTTTTGAACAGCCACTGGCTGCGATATTTTTGTCTCACTTTTTTCTTCCAGTTGGTGTAAACGCTCCATCACCCACATCCGCACTAAAGTGGAAGGGCCAATCCCCGACCTCTCGGCAATTTTTGCCAAATGGCTGACGGTCTTGGCTTCCTCCGCACTTGAGAGTTTTGAAATAAACCTATTTCCATTGGATAGGCAGGCCTTTCAAGGCCGCCCGGAGGGGCTGGAAAGCCCTCCTATCCGATTATTCGACACCCTCGTAGTTGTTAGCGAACTGGGTAAGCGGTATTATACTCTCGATGCTGCTGCAACGCCTATCCGCTATTCGTTGGCCGTTGCTTGTCATTGTCTTAGTTACTCTCCTCTCGTCCTGCGTACCCGCAAGCGCGCCGGCTACCTTCAAGATAGGGCTGGTGGCTCCATTTAGCGGGCGAGATGCGGCCCTGGGATATAACATGTTGGCGGCTGCCAAGCTGGCCTTAAAGGAGTGGAATGAGCGGGGCGGCGTGGGAGGTTATTATATCGAGCTGGTGGCCCAGGATGACCACAACGAAGGAGAGGCGGCGGCCGTCCAGGCATGGAAGATGGCCCTGGACCCTCAGTTGCTTGGGGTAGTTGGGCATCCATCGAGTGAGTCCGCCAAGGCAGGCGCTTCGGTCTACCTGGCGGCTCATCTTCCGGCCATCGTGTTGAGCGATGCCAGACTCGGAGCCGTTCTTGGCGAGTCATACGTCTTTTTACT
>JAUYDP010000152.1 GCA_030691805.1 Dehalococcoidia bacterium
TTCGGAGAACCCTTCCAGGGCCACCACCAGGACCGGGCCGCTTCCCAGGGCAAGACCCAAGCGCCCCCCTATTAGAGCCGTCGCCCGCTCGTCCAATAGCTCCAATGCCGCCGGGATGAGGTCGGCGCTTCCCAGGACACGGCGGGCCACATCTCCGGCGTGCTCCAGGCTCCGGCAATGAAGCACGACGGTCCGCTCCTCCTCTGGAAGTGGTCGCAGCTTCAAGGTAGCCTCCACGACCAGGCCAAGGGTTCCCAGAGAGCCTACGAACAGCTTTGTCAGATCGTAGCCGGCCACGTTCTTGACCGTCTTGCCCCCGACCCTGATGGCGCGGCCGTCGGGCAGGACGGCCCGGAGGCCCAGGGCCAGGTCCCGGGGCGCCCCGTAGAGCAGCCGGTGGGGGCCGCTGCTGTTAGCAGCCAGGATTCCCCCGATGGTGGCTGTGTCAGCGTATGGAGGGTCCAGCGGGGCCTTCTGTCCCCTGGCCCGTACTATCTCCTGTAGCGACGTTAGAGTCGTGCCCGCCAGCGCCGTGACCGTAAGATTCTCGGGGTCGTAGTCCGGTATGCCGGCCAGCCGGCTCGTGCAAACCACAGCTCCAGCCTGAGAGGGAGGATACCCAAGCCCCTGTTTAGAGCCCGATCCCCAGGGCACCACCGGCATTCCTCGCCGCTCTGCCGCCCGGAGAACTTGAGACGCCTCCTCCTGGCTAGAGGGAAAGATAACCACTGTGGGGCGCCATCCATCCAGGGAGTAGGCTTCGATATCGGCTGGATCGGTGGTCCTGGCGACCGTTCCCAGTTCCCCGTCAAGCAGGGTTGCCGGGTCAGCCATAGCGGACTATGCCTGACGGAAAGACCTTTCCAGGATTGCAAAGGCCGAACGGGTCGAAGGCCCGCTTGACAGCCTCCATAACCGCAAGTTCATCTGGGCTGAACAACAGGGGCATGGCCTCGATCTTCTCCAGTCCTATTCCATGCTCCCCGCTGATGGTACCGCCGGCCTCTACACATGCCTGCATTATCTCGTAGCAGGCCCGGTCCGCCCTCGCCCTCTGGTTTTCGTCTGAGGGGTCCACCAGGATAATAGGATGAAGGTTCCCGTCGCCGGCATGGAAGACGTTGCCAATGGAGAGGCCGTGGCGCTGGGCTATCTGCACCACGTTGCCGAGGACCTCCACCAACCTGTTGCGGGGCACCGTGCCGTCAGCGGTCAGGTGTCCTGGGCTAATTTTGGTGATGGCCGTAAGGAACTCCCGGCGGCCCTTCCAGAGTCGCTGCCGCTCCTCTTCCGACTGGGCGGAACGTACCTCCCGGGCGCCCCGTTCGAGGCAGATATCGGAGACCCATCTTACCTGGCGGTCCAGGCCCTCCTCCAGGCCGTCCAACTCGATTATGAGCACTGCCCCCGCGTCTTTTGGATACCCTACGTGGAAATAGTCCTCTACAGCCAGTATGATAAACCGGTCCATCATCTCCAGTGAGGAGGGCAGGATACCCGAGGCGATTATGGCGGAGACGGCCTGGGCCGCGTCCTCCATACGTTCGAAGACCGCCAGCAGAGTGCGAATGGCGCACGGACGCGGGCCAATACGGACGACTACTTTGGTGATGATCCCAAGGGTGCCCTCGGAGCCAACCATCAGCCCTGTGAGGTCGTACCCTGGGGCGTCCAGCGCTTTGCCACCCATCTGGACCACCTGTCCCGTGGGCAGGACCACTTCCAACCCCAGGACGTGGTTCGATGTGACTCCGTATTTGAGACAGTGGGGACCGCCGGCGTTCTCGGCGGCATTACCCCCGATGGTGGAGGCCTTATGGCTGGCGGGGTCCGGGGCAAACCAGTAGCCGTGGCGCGCCAGGGCATTGTTCAGTTCCAGGTTAACCACCCCTGGCTCGACCGTGGCGGTGCGGCCCTCCAGGTCTATTTCCAGGATACGGTTGAAGCGGGCCATGCTGATAACCAGGCCACCGGCTACGGGCACACTCCCCCCGCTCAGCCCGGTCCCCGCCCCTCGCGCCACGTAGGGCACTCCTTCGCGGTTGGCTAGCGCCACTATAGCCGCCACTTCTTCGACCGTGCCTGGAAGGACCACGACCTCGGGCATAGAGCGTTCCAGCGAGGCGTCGAATTCGTAGAGAATAAGGTCAGCGCGAGATTGCAGGACTGCATCCTTGCCCACGATGGCCCGGAGCGCCCGGACGAACCTGTCTAGCTTGCCTCTGTCCATGCCCATTAGCTTCACTCTACAATCCGGCGGGGGGCGTCGTCAAAAGCACCGTGGCCACAACATCCGTCGGGGTAGTGTTTCCCAACGGATAACGGATGAAAGAAACGGATAACGGATGCCTGCACAACCTATCCGTCATCCCTTTCAGCCTAGCGATTCGGGATGCTTCGATGCAGAGTATTGTGAAGCCATCTGTAGGGGCGAAGCACTTACCAATCAACCTGATTCCTGTAGTCCAAGCACGGTTGGCAAGTGCTTCGCCCCTACGCTCCATTGCCAGCACAAGTCCCAACACCAAAGGAACTGCGGGTAATACACAGGACTTTAGGGCTGATCTTTACCCACATCTCATCTGAACTCGGAACGTATGATGCCCGCCAGCATCCAGGGCTGCATTGCCAATTCAAACGCCAATGCAAGAATATCTGGGTAACGACCAGGGCTTCAGAGCTCGCCCGGCAGCCGTAAGCTTACGGATAGACTTCCGGGTTCACCAGGTTGGGCGGGCGCTTCCCACCCAGGGCCGCCACGATATTCTCGGCTGCCATCAGGGCCATGCGCCCGCGGGTCTCCCAGGAAGCGCTACCAATGTGGGGGGTCAACACCACGTTTTCCAGCTCGGCCAGCCCGGTCGCTAGAGCTGGCTCCTTCTCGTAAACATCCAGGGCGGCGCCGGCCAGGCCTCCTCCCCGCAGGGCTGCCACCAGGGCGGCCTCATCCACCAGCGGACCACGGGCCGTATTGACCAGATAGGCGGTTGGCTTCATCAGCGCCAGTTCTTTGGCGCCAATAAGATACCTGGTCTCCGCCGTAAGCGGGGCATGAATTGTGACGAAGTCCGAGGAGCGTAACAGCCTTTCCAGAGAAACGAACCGCGCGCTGATCTCTGATTCTAATGAGGCCTCCACCCGTCGCCGGTTGTGGTAAAGGATGGTCATACCGAAGCCGCGGGCGCGGCGGGCCACCGCCACCCCGATGCGTCCCATGCCGATAACGCCCAGGGTCTTCCCGTGCACGTCGCTGCCCAACAAGAGAGTCGGTTTCCAGACCTTGAAGCTCCCCGCCCGCACGTACCGGTCGCCCTCTACGATGCGCCGGGCCACGCCCATGAGCAGCGCCCAGGTCAGGTCCGCGGTGGTTTCGGTGAGAACGCCGGGGGTATTGGTAACGGGGATGCGCCGGGCGGTAGCAGCCGCTACATCTATGTTGTTATAGCCCACTGCCATGTTGGCGATGACCGTAAGACGGGGCGCCGCCTCCAACAACTCAGCATCTATGGTATCGGTCAGAAGACAGAGCAAGGCGTCGGCGGCTTTAATCTCCCCCAGCAGCTCTTCCCTGGTGGGCGGCCTCTCGGGATGCGGGCAAAACGCGACTT
>JAUYDP010000228.1 GCA_030691805.1 Dehalococcoidia bacterium
GCGGGGATCCGTACTACCGCTGTTCGGGATGGCGACTACTATACTATCAACGGGGGCAAGCGCTTTATCTCTCTGGGTAACGTCACGGACTACATAACGGTCTTCGCCAAGACCGACCCCGCAGCGCGGCATAGGGGCCTGAGCGTCCTCTTGGTAGAAAAGGGTACGCCGGGCTTCACCGTGGCCCGCCTTGAAAACAAGCTGGGGTGGCGGTCTACCCCCACCGCGGAGCTGGTGTTCAAGAACTGTAAAGTGCCCGCCGCAAACCTCCTGGGGCAGGAGGGCCAGGGGTGGGAGATTGCCATGAGGACGCTCGACGTTACGCGGCCCGGCGTCGGGGCCATCGGCGCCGGTATAGCCCAGGGGGCCTTCGAGGTGGCCCTGGCTTACTCCAAGGAGCGGGTCCAGTTCGGGGCGCCAATAGCATCCTACCAGGCTATCCAGATGAAACTGGCGGACATGGCCATTGACATCGAAGCCGCCCGCCTCCTGGTATACAAGGCGGCGGCCATGGTGGACGAGGAGTCACCGATGGTGCCTTACTACGCTTCGATCGCTAAAACCTTCGCTACGGATGCTGCTATGCGAGTCTCTACCGAGGCTATCCAGATCCTGGGCGGGGCCGGCTATATGAAGGACTTTGCAGCGGAACGCTATTTCCGGGAGGCGAAGCTCACCCAGATATTCGAAGGGTCCAATGAGATCCAGCGACTCAATATCGCCCGGGAGGTACTGCGCGAGGGGTCGGCGATGGTATAATTATGGAAGCTATCAGTGGTCAGCGATCAGCCGTCAGCGGTCAGTGATCAGTAGTCAGTGGTCAGCAATCAGCGGTCACTAGTCAGCAGTCAGTTTTCCTCCCCCGCCACGGGGGAGAAGCGCTAGAGCCACGATGTGTATTGGGATTGTAGGCGGTATGCGTCCTAATTGTCCGGCGTCCGGAAGCTGCCGAATCCGCTCAAAAAAAAGGAGTAGAAATGACCATGTGGCAGTTCGAGACAGAATTGGCTGATGTGACTCAGCGAACGCCATCTATAAAGTCTTTTAGGTTTCCGGTCCGTGCCAAAGGCGTTCGCTATCGGTCGGGACAGTTCTTCTTCATCACCATTCTTATTGACGGTCAGGAAGCCGACCATCACTTTTCCTTTTCAAGCTCACCTACGGAGAAGGGCTTCATCGAATTCACCAAGAGGCTTACCGGCAGCCCTTTCTCTCAGGCCCTCGGGAAGCTTCAGCCGGGGGCCTGGGCCAGGATCAAGGGGCCATTCGGCAGCTTTGTACTGCCTCGCAATCCCCAGAAGCTGTCCTTCATGGGGGGCGGTATCGGAATAACCCCCCTACGGAGTATGATACGTTATTCTTTGGATAGAAGGCTGCCCCATGACATCGTTCTCATATACGGCAATCCCAACGTTGAGGAGACCGCTTTTAGAGAGGAATTGGAGGCGATAAAGGGCTTGCCGGGTCCTTCCGTTCGCATAGAACACGTCCTTTCCGGCCCAGGGATTCCGGATGGCTGGAAGGGCAGGACCGGTTTCATGAACAGCCAGTTGGTGGCGGAGGTGATGCCTGACTATATGGATCGGTTGCATTACATCTCCGGCCCGCCAAAGATGGTCGCAGCCATTAAGGAACAGATGGAAGCCCTGGGGTGCCCCCTAGGCCGGATAAAGGTGGACTCGTTTACAGGGTACGATTAATACTCTTCCTTTACGAATACGAGCATACCCGGTTTCGCCCCATATGTTTGGCCTGGTATAGCGCCTTGTCCGCCTTCTGGACCAGGTCCTGAACAACTCCTTCTTGACCGACCTGGGTGGAGGCCGCTCCCATGCTGATGGTGAACCGGATACTGGTGGAGTTGGCCACGATTTCCTTATCCTCCACGGCTCGCCGGATTCGTTCGGCAATTACAGCCGCTTCGCTATTGGATGTCTCAGGAAGGATTATGGCGAATTCTTCCCCTCCGTAACGGGCCACATGGTCCGTCTCCCTGGCTGCTTTAGTGAGAATTTTGGCCACGGATTTCAGAACGGTATCCCCCATCAGGTGTCCAAAAGTATCGTTCACCGACTTGAAGTGGTCTATATCGGACATGACCAGCGAGAGGCAATGTTTATATCTTCGAGCGCGCTTCGCCTCCATGTCCAGCAGTTCGTGGAAGTGGCGGTGGTTATAAAGCCCCGTAAGGCCGTCGGTTATAGCCATCTCCTGGACCCGCTGGAGGAGCAATGTCTTCTCGATGGCGATGGAGACGTGGTTGGCGAAGGTGCTGCCTGCCTGCCGGTCATCTTCCGTCAAGCCAGCCCCCGTGATCGTCAGCATACCGTAGGGCTTCCCGCCCACGTTCAAACGGGCGCCAATGCCTTCTTTGAGGTCCAGTAACTGCACGATGGCGCCGGCCAGGGGGCGGAGCGGCGCCGGTAGGGCTTCTTCAACGGCTTTGGCGTAAGGGCTGAGAAGTGTGGTCTCCCCTCCTGTGATTATTTGTTCATAGAAGGTTCCCGGGGTTAACGGGAAGCGAGATCCCTTGAATGTCATTCCAGTGAGCTTCTCGACTGGCTTAAGTATGGACGGGCGTATGGTGCTGGCCGCGATGACCAGATGCCTCGAGTCCTCGGTCAGGGTATAGAGTGAGGCCTGGTAATTCAGCTTACTTATGTGCTGAAGAACGGTCCGGTATATCTCCTTAAGGCTTCCGGCCCGCTGAATGGCATGGGAGGCTTCGCTGAGCGCAAGAAGCTGCCGGGCGTTGCGGGCCAGCTTGTCCAGGGAGCTTTGCAGGGCGTCCTCCATCCGTTTCCGCTCCGTGATGTCCACAAAGCTACCTATCACCGCCCTTTCTCCCCTGTAGCTTATAGACGCGACGGTCTCCATAGCCCACATGGTCTTACCACTTTTGGACATGACCTGGTACTCTACGGGTGTAGAACGCTTTCCCTTCAACGCCTTGATGGTCTCCTCCTTGACCATCTCCCTGTATTGGGGCAGGACGAGACTGAGGGATTCCATGCCAATCAGCTCTTCTTCGGTGTAGCCGGTGGCCAATACAAACTGGGGGTTGGCGGACCGGAACCTGCCGTTCTGGATAATGTAGACCCCTATGGGCGCACTTTGGGAGAACGTGCGGAACAGCTCCTCGGCCTCTTTTCGCGGTGTCAAGTCCTGGATGAAGGCCTGGACCACGCGCTTGCCGCGTAATCCACCATCCTTCCGCTGGCCTCGATGGGGAAAACCGTGCCGTCCTTCCGCCGGTGGACCGTCTCAAACCGGGAGGAGTGGTGACTTTGGGGGTTGCTCAAGATGGCCTCAGGGGGGAAAGTGACGGATGGGGCCAGAAGGTCTTCGGCCACCATTTGCAGGAGCTCCTGTCGTGAATAGCCCAACTGCTCCAACGCCCGCTCATTGGCATCCAGTATCCGGTGCGTCTCCGGATCGAAAATAAAAACGGCCAGAGCCACCATCTGCGAGAGCGGCGTAAGCGACGAGGGCGAAGGTATCTTCAAAGTGGCCTCATCTCAAGCTTCCATTCGTCTCAGAAACCATAAAGCGCGAGTAGGGAGATTATAGCATTTTTTTCAAGGGGCAAATTAACGCGTTTAGAGGCAGGAATTGCTGACCTTACTAAACTACTGATATTCCCTCTAAACAGCGGGGAGACAGCTCTTATAAGGAATCTGGATAAAACAAACAGGAGGGGAGCCAGCCTGGCTCCCCTCCCAGGAGAAAGGAGACTTGAAGGGCTTTTAGAACCAGGTGAGAAGCACTGTGGACCTTAGCCCACCAATGAAGTTGCCCATCATGCTTCCCAAGCTTGTGCGGGAAGTCCCGTTACCAGGGCGTATATTAACGCCGGATCGCCCTGGAGCGGAGCCGGTCTGTGCTCCGCCGCCCATCATACCTCCGTTGCCAGTGAAGCCGCCGCCCATCATACCTCCGCTGCCCGTAGCACCGCTGCCCGTAGCACCGCTGCCCATCATGCCGCCACTGCCCGTAACGCCGCCGCCCATCAGTCCGCTACTGCCAGTGAAGCCGCTGCCCGTAACGCCGCCGCCCATCAGTCCGCTACTGCCAGTGAAGCCGCTGCCCATCATGCCACCGCTGCCCGTAACGCCGCCGCCCATTATTCCGCTACTGCCAGTGAAGCCGCTGCCCATCATGCCACCGCTGCCCGTAGCGCCGCCACCCATCATGCCTCCGGCGCCCGCCACCGTGTTGCAGGCTTCAGTCATACCCTCCGAGCTGCTGTGCATTTTGTCGAAGAACCCTTCACCGAACTGGCTATCCATCCACCCGCGCATGTCCTCCCAATTGCCTGCTGGTGGGGTTGGCTCGGCTGGGGGGGGAGGCTCGTCGGCCAGGGCAGTGCCTATTAGGCTCATTGTTAGCAATGCCCCCATCGCCAGCGCTAACCATTTTGACTTTCTCATTCTTAATGTTCCTCCTTCTTTACTGTGGCAGGGATCCTGCCTCGTTCTTTCTATTACTTATTATGGAGGACGATTGTTAAGAAGTTGTGAAGAACCTGGGGTTTTCTCATTGGACTTGACAGGCAATGTCTAAAAGCCATAGAGTGCCCACGTTGAATGAAACAAGACAGCGGTCTCCAGGATAAAGTCGCTCGGTCCTCTTCAGGCGCTTCCAGATACCGGTGGGTGATCCTGGCGATGGCAGTTGCAGCCCACGTGTCAGTGGTGATGGCCGGACAGTCCCTGGCCCCTTTGGCCCCTTTCCTGCTGAATGATCTGGTGTCCAGCCGAACGGAACTAGGGTTGATGGTCTCTATCCTCCTGGTGGGAGGTGGGGTCGGCTCCACGCCGGGCGGCTGGCTGGCGGACCGCTCCATGCGCTGGACTCTATTGGGAGGGCAGGTCCTTCTGGGCCTGATGATTCTGGTCTTCACCAGGACGCCTTCTTTCCAGGCAAGCCTTCTGCCTCTATTTTTCGCGGGACTGGGTTTTGGCGCAATTATCTCCACCGTGGCCCGGGCGGTGGCGTCGTGGTTTCCCGTTCGGGAGCGGGCCACGGCTTTGGGCATCGCTATGGCGGCGGCGCCCTTGGGGAACGCTATTAGTTCGGCCGGCATGCCTGCCCTTGGACAAGCCTGGGGTTGGAGGCAGGCCCTTCTGCCCGTCGCCTTTTTTATCATCGCCTGTGGTGTAATTTCTTTCTTTTTGTACCGCCCCTCTTCCGAGGAGATTGCTTCCAAGAAGGCGGGGTCTGAGGCCATAGGATGGCCCTGGCATATTCTGAGGCGACGGGATACCTGGCTTCTCGGCCTTACCGCCATCCTGCTCGGAAGCGTGGAGCATTCCTTCCGGACCTATTTTCTGCTCCACCTGATTGATGTGGCGCTGCTGCCCGTGGTCCTTGGTGGCTGGTACCTGGCCCTGGCTCATGGCAGCGGCCTGTTCGGGCGAATCGGTTGGGGAGTTATTAGCGACCGGTGGTTCGCTGGAAGGCGGGAGGTTGTCTTCGCCATTATTCCGGGGATAGCGGCGGCGGCCTTGATTCTGCTGGGCCTTGGATGGGGTTCCCCGTGGACTCTACCTCTTTTGGCACTGGTTTTCGGGTTCAGCGGCATCGGGTGGGTGGGTATCTATACGACCATGCTGTCGGAAAGGGCCAGTTCCGGCTCGGCGGGAGGGGAGCTGGGTCTCGGGTTCACCTTCGGATACGTTGGAGTAGTCCTTGGCCCCGCCCTTTTCGGACGGGGAGTAGACGCCATAGGGTCCTACCAGACTATGTGGCTGCTCGTAGCAGCAGTGGCGGTCCTGGCGGGGGTCGTGCCCTTTTTTCTTAGTAAAGCGCCCCACCGTTAGACGCCCCAGCGGGGCTTCTCTACAGGAGGGTGGCGCAGGTTGCGAGGTTGGACGGATTCACCAGAGGAGTGGGAGACGCCCCAGCGGGGCGTCTCTACAGGACGCGCTTAGGTGGGGCACCACTGCTGGTAGAGTTGCCGTAAAGGAAGGTCTAACCGGGGAGAGATGCCTTGGCGGTAAGCGGGCCGCTAGGAGGCCATATGGCTGTAAGTAAGCCGCCAGGAGGCCCTCCCTTAGTCTCCCCAATTGGGGCGTTTTTGCAAACGGGTGGTGGCGGGCCGCGATGCTGGGGCGGATTCATTAGAGGAGTGGGAGACGCCCCAGCGGGGCGTCTCTACAGGATTTGCAACATTAATAGATGGGCCGCTGGGAGCCACGCCATCGAAAGACGTTGATACATAGGAGGCACGCAGGGGAGTCGTGTCGTTATCGCATAAGGATGGGGGGCGCCAGCGGGCGTTTAAGGGGTTGGGGGGTGGCTGGAGCAGGGGTCGTGATCGGTGTTGGGGGAGGCTACCATGACCCGCAGGAAATCAACGGGGGCCTGAGAGTGAAGCAGGTCGAATCCGGCCCATTTGACCAGGGCTTCTGTTCGGCGGGTTAGCTGACACACCAGGGGGCTCCAGACGATATTAGCCACATCGAATACATACCCGAGTATGCCGGAGGGCCGGACATGTTCGATGAAGAGCGCCTTTCCGCCGGGACGAAGCACGCGGCGGACCTCGCAGAGGGCCAGATGGGGATCGGCCACGGAGCACATGACCAGGCTGCACACCACGGTGTCGAAGGAGCCGTCGGGAAAGGCCAGGCGGTGTGCGTCCATCAGGATTGGGGTATAGCGCAGCCCGAGTTGGTCCGCCTTCTGGGTGGCCCGGCGCAACATAGCGGGGCTGGTATCTATGCCAATTATGCAGCGCCCTTGGGGGTAATGCGGAAGCGTGGCTCCCGTACCCACTCCTATATCCAGGATTCGACCGCTGGCCCGGCTCTGAAGGTCCCGGCGGAAGGGACGCAAAGCCCGCTCTGCCGGGACCATGCTCCAATCGTAGACCGGAGCCAGCCAGTTAAAGCGGCTGTCTCTTCTCATATTCTACGGTAACCTGAAGCATCGTCTATAACTTGGATATGGTAATCTGAAGTATCGTCCATATCTTAGCTATGGCAGCCCGAAGTATCGTCCATACGTAGAGTTTAGCACAATACTGGTATGGCTGGTTTGAAAAAGGTGAAGCCATTTAGGACTTTGTTGCTTAGCGTATGCCTTCTCACGTAACATGTCATGCTGAGCGGAGCGAAGCATCATAACGCAGCTTTAAGACCCTTCGCTTCGCTCAGGGTGACATTTTTCGATTCAAAGGCGACAAACCTATGGCTGGCCGCCACTAGTTGTGGAAATGGCGTATCTGGGAGCGCCGGCGTTACCCCAAATATTCGCAAGAGTAGGGGTGGGTTTCAAACCCGCCCCTACAGGCACCATTTGGGTTGGCTATTCACACAAAGAGATCTGACGTACCGCAGATAGTATTAGTCCCCGCACGAGAGTATGATATATTTGTAGGCAGTCC
>JAUYDP010000272.1 GCA_030691805.1 Dehalococcoidia bacterium
GCTGGACCAGCTTCTCTCTGGCCCAGGGCGTGCTGGATTGGGCGCCCAGGTCATCCAGAGCCAGGATCTCCACGTTGCGCACGTGCTCAAAAAGCTCGTCGTAGGATACCTCGCTCTGGGGGTGAAAGGCCAGGCGAAGATGGTCCAGGAGGTCCGGGACGGTTATGAAGAAGACCTGGTGGCCAAGGGCTAGACTTTGGTTGGCCACGGCCGCTGCCAGATGGGTCTTGCCACAGCCGCTGGCGCCCATGAGCGCCAGCCAGCCCTGGGGGGCATCGGCGAAGGCCCTGGCCATGGCCAGGGCATAGCGGACACGGTCCTGCCCCAGAGGGTCGGTGGTTCGCCCCGGCCTCCCCGTCGGGAGGAAATCGTCGAAGGTGAGGCGGGACAACGGCCCCAGGTTGCTGAGTCGCTGAAGGCGCTCTAGCCGGTCCCGGGCCTCTACTTGCAGGCGGCACTGGCATACCAGGGCCTTCCCGAAGTCGGGATGGCCGACAGGTACCTCGACACGAACGTAGCCGGTCCCCTGGCAAACCGGGCAAGGGGGAGTCCCAACCTGGCTTTCTTCAGTGCTGGACGATTCGGGCGTACTTTCCTTTAAGGTATTTGTCAGGCTGGATGTCCTTCTGATTATCTCCCCGATCTTTTCCATTCCTTCCTTCCCTGGACCCCTGATATATACTTGGCCGCTCTCTAGCAGAGGCACCTCCCCGATCTTTTCCATCCCTTCCTTCCCTGGACCATCGCTCCAGAATGCGGGCAATATAGCGCCAGTTTCTACGGTTCAGGTCCACTGCCTCCCGGAAAGCCTCCTCTATCCAAAGTAGCGGATAGGTCTTCTCTGCCTGTTTCAACTCGTCAGCCACCAGGGGGGTCACCATGCCGATGTTCTCTTCATATAAGGCGAAGATGTTTTGCCTGGGCGTTTCGACGGCTTCTTCCGGGACCACACCCAGTTGTCCCAGATCAAGCTCGCCTCGCTGAATCTGGGCCAGGGCGCGCCGGTCGCGTTCTGTGTTCAAGAAGTATAGCTCCTGGGGGCCTCCCGCCGTTTCCAGGGTGAGGCGAACGAATAAGCCCCGCTCCCAGGCCAGGGCGATTCCGCGGCGAAGGGCCGCCTCCGGGGTCTCTCCTGCGCATCGCAACGCCTCTATCAAGGTGCTATCGCGCAGTAACTCTTGCAAGGTAATGAACTTGGGATAGGTGCGCCTGGTAGAGAGGAGCCAAAAAACGTGAAGGGTGACTTTCAGCTCCGCCAGTTCGGTTATCTTGGGCAGCAGCAGGGTGAAGAACAGGGTTGGTAGTGGCGTACAGGATGCCCTGGCAGGAAAACCCTGAAAGGCTGGCCGTCCCATCAATTGGTCCTGGAAGGCCCGTCACGACGGGGAGCACGGCTGGCATCCGTGGCCAGGTTGTCGAAGCGGGCGGTGCTCTCGTTGAAACGGATGCGCAACTCTCCCACCGGTCCGTTGCGGTGTTTGGCTACTCGGATCTCGGCGATACCCTTGGGATAAGGGTCCCGAGATTTCCGGCTCCATTCTTCCTCGGTGTAATAGACGTCATCCCTGTAGATGAAGAGAACAACGTCAGCATCCTGCTCAATAGAGCCGCTGTCACGAAGGTCCGAAAGCTGTGGGGTGTGGGGAGTCCGCGTCTCCACCGCCCGGCTGAGCTGAGACACGGCCAGGACCGGCGCCTCTATCTCCCTGGCCAGGGCCTTTAGCGATCTTGAGATATAGCTGATTTCCTGGACCCGGTTCTCGAAGTTGCCCCCATGGACCAGACCCAGGTAGTCCACGATAATCAGGTCAACCCCCACCTCGTTATGCAAGCGTTTGGACTTGCTGCGCATCTCCACCACTTTGATGACCGGTGAATCGTCAACATAAATAGGGGCTTCGGAGAGCAAGCCTGTAGCATGCACGATGCGCTTTTCCTCCTCAGCGTTCAGGAATCCCTGGCGCAAGCGTTGGGAGTCCACCCGGGCCTGGCTGCAAAGTAGCCTCTGTACCACTTGCTCCTTGGACATCTCCAGGCTGAAGATGGCTACTCTGGCGGCGTGCTTGACGGCGGCGTGTTGGGCGATGTTCAGCGCCAGGCTGGTCTTGCCCAGGCTGGGACGGGCCGCCAGGATGATCAGGTCGGACCGTTGAAAGCCCCCACCCAATATCTTGTCCAGGTCAATGATCCCCGTTTCGACGTGGGCCAGATGCCCGTCGCGGGTATGGCCGCCGAGGCCGGTCTCATCGAAATAACGGTCCAACAGATGCCGGATGTGCACCAGGTCCCGCTGTGGCCGGCCAGAACTGAGGTTAAACAAGACCTCTTCTGCCCTTGACAAAGCCGTTTCCACGTCATCCCGGGCCTCGTACCCGACCCCGGCGATGCGGCCTCCGGCGTCTATCAGGCGTCGCATGAAAGCGGTGTTGCGGACGATCCCACCGTAGTGCTCAACGTGGAAAGGGGTGGGCACACGGGAAACCAGATAGCTAAGGTAGGCGGGGCCACCAACGTCTTCCAGCCGGCCGTCCTGGGTGAGGCGATGGGCCACCGTTATCTGGTTGATGGCCCCGCCCTTTTCGTAGAGGGCCAGGCAGGCCCCGTAGATCCAGTTGTTTCGCTCCCGGTAGAAGTCCTCGGCCTTGAGGGTCAGGGAAACGGAGATTATGGCTTCCGCGTCTATCAGAAGAGAGCCAATTACGGCCTCTTCGGCATCAACATCATGGGGCAGGAGTTGGTCCGAAGCCATTACTCCTCTTCGACGATTACCTTTACCTTAGCAACGGCATCCTTTGCAACGTGAATGAGGACTTCGTACGTGCCAATATTGCGAATCGGCTCCTGTAAGTCCACCTTGTGCTTGTCCACCTCGTGGCTGGTCTGGCGGCGTAGCTCGTCAGCGATATCTGCGTTGGTGATGGATCCGTGCATGCGCATCTGTTCGCCAAGCTTGACCTTGAAGACCAACTCCTGTTGGGAGAGCTTCTCTGCCAGGGCGGTCGTTTCCTTAAAAGCGCGGTTCGTTTTAGAAGACTCTATCGTCTTTCGGTGTTGGACATTCTTTTGGGCCCCCTCGGTGGCCGGGACGGCCAGCCCCTTGGGTAAGAGATAATTGCGGGCATAGCCGGGGGCAACGTCCTTTACCTCGCCTGCCCGCCCAGTGCCGGCGACATCTTGCAAAAAAAGAACCCTCGTAGGGATAGCAGCACCTCCTTGCCGTCAATTATAACCCATCTGGCTGGAAAGACAAAGGCGACATAGACGGGCTTTCAAAAAGATTGCTTCAGTATCTTTGCAGCCCGCTCCACGCGCTGCCGGGACCCCTCGTCCAGCCGTACGGACACGGTGTTCTTTCTCGTCGGCATTTCACCCTCCTTTCCACGCCCTGCCTAGCTGGGCCAGTGCGGAGCTCAACAGATCAGGGATCACCCTCTGCATGGCCGCTAGTCGGGCCAGAACTCCATGACTTGTGTCTCGTCCAGCCTCCCGTCGGTATAGAGTTCCACCGCCAGGACAGGGCTACAGAGCACTCTCAGCCCAAGGTCCATCGCCTCCCGGAAAGGTCTCCGGTCGTCCATTAGGAGGGCCCATCTCCGGTGCTCCAGGGCAAGGTTGATAGCAGCCCGCTCTCCAGGGCCGAACCCCTTGACCCGCTCACTTGGATGTCAAGTTAAAGGCAATGCTGCTTGCGCATTCTTTGTATCGCCGTTTCTGTTTGGGAGTTCATCGCGCCCGTGACCGACTAGCCTGATTTCATTACATGGGGAGAACCCGGAAGCCACTTGGCTCCGTCCAGCGCTACTTCGGCGGCCGCTTTCCCGCGTACTTCCCCTCTACTGCCTGGCGCACCAGATTATACAGGATCTTCCCCGTAGGGTTCACGGGGATGCTCTCCATGAACTCCACGAAGTCCGGCACCAAGTATTCAGCGATCTTGTCCCGGCAGAAGTCTCGAAGCTCCTGGGAGCCCATATTTTCTCCAGACCGTAGCTTAACGCACGCCACGGTGCACTCGCCGAGGACAGGGTTTGATACGCCCACCACGCAGCACTTCTCCACCTTAGAATGGGTTGACAATAAACCCTCAACCTCCACCGGATAGATCTTGTGCCCACCCCGCACAATACGGTCGTCCACCCGTGACACCAGGAAGATATGGCCTTCCTCGTCCATGGTGGCGATATCGCCGGTTTTCAGCCAGCCTTCGGGACTAAACTTCTGGGCGTTTAGCTCCGGCTTATTCCAGTAACCGGGGGTGACATAGGGGCCTTTGAGCCAGAGCTCCCCCAACTCTCCAGGTGACATGGTTTTTCCCGAGTCGTCCGCTACCTTAGCTTGGCCTCCTGGTAGGACCCGTCCAATGCTCTTAGCCTTGATCTCCAGCGGGTCATCGAAGGTAGCGATGGTGGTCAAGCTGGCCTCGGTCATGCCTCCGATGTGCATGATTTCCCCCAGCTTCTCGATCGTAGAAATGCGGTCCTCGGGATCGCTCGCCGCGCCGCCTACGTAACCGGCCCGCACGCTGCTTACGTCGTACTGCTCGAAATCGGGGTGGTGCAGGACCAGGCGAAACATGGTGGGTACGCCCACCAGGAAGGTAGCCCGTTCCCGCTGGATGGTCTCCAGGAAGCGTTTTGGCTCGAAAGCGTCCATTAGTACGACCGTAGCCCCACCGGCGTAGGCGTAGGTGGTCCCGGACTCCACCCCGAACTGGTGGCTCATGGGAAGGGGCATTAAAAAGATGTCCTTCTCGGTGGTATGGCTGACCCGAACCGCCGACTTGCAGTTGGAGAGGACCGTATTATGGGTATGCATGGCCCCCTTGGGCTCGCCGGTGGTGCCCGAAGTGTGGGTGATGAGACAAAGGCTGTTGGAAGCATCAAACGCAGGATTCAGGAACCTCCTGGCCCATGACAGCTCGTCGCCGACTCCGGGGTCCTGGGTCATGAGCTCGTCCAAAGAGATGGCTTGTTGAGAGGCCTGGCCTTTTACCAGGACATGCCGTACCGACGGGAAATCCGGCAGGAGTTTTTGGACCATATCCAGGTAGTTGAAGCCGCCGAAGTTGTCTACGATTATTACAATTTTAGGTTCCACATTGCCCAGGATATATCTTAGCTCCCGCTCCCGGAAGGCCAGGCTAAGCGGCACCCAGATGGCGCCGATGGTTGCGGCCCCATACCATCCAAAACCAGCTTCAGCCCAGACGGGCATTATAGAGAGGACCCGGTCGCCGAACTTTACCCCAAGGCGGTGCAGGTGGGCTGCCAGGCGGACAGCCTGGGCACGATACTGGTGGAAGGTGAAGCGCCTGCTTCGGTCAACCAGCGCCTCCCTGTCCGGGAATCGCGCCGTTATGCGGTCCAGGCTCTGGAACATAGTCTCTCCCAGCTCCGGCTGGTAATTGGGGTCATACAGGTCTAATGGATATTGGTACCGGTCTTTCGTCATACTTACCTCCCCTCGTCTTATTAGCGGTTTGTCACAGCCCTTCTGATATGTCAACCGGCGTAGGGGCGCACGGCTGTGCGCCCCTACCGTGTCGTCAAATCTTGGCTGACGCAACGCTAGGTCGGGCCGTCGTCCTCTCTTTTCGGTAGGGTGGGGCCGTCCGTGTCTTTTTTCGGTAGGTCTCTCTTTTTTCGGTAGGTCGGGGTCGTCCTTGTCTTTTTTCAGTAGGTCGGGGTCGTCCTCGACCCCGACCGTCGGCATCGAGGGCGATGCCGACTACGGAGGTGACTATACGTGGAACAAAACGTTCAAAACATCGCCGTCCTGCACCCGATAGGCTTTGCCCTCGGCGCGGATAAGGCCTCGCTTCCGGGCTTCGACCAAGCTCCCGCAGCGGACCAGGTCCTCCCAATTGATTACCTCGGCCCGGATGAAACCGCGTTCCAGGTCGGTGTGAATGACTCCGGCGGCCTGCTGGGCAGTCGCTCCCCGGACAAGAGGCCAGGCCCGGGATTCGTCCGGACCGGTCGTCAGGAAATGAAAGCGGTTGGTGATGGTGTGGCAAAGCTGTAATAGCCTTTGAAGGGGGCGGCTCTGTAGCCCCAGGCTTGCACGGAACTCGTCTGCCTCTGCTGGTTCCAGCTCGTTCATCTCCATCTCCGTCTGACATGGGACGGCCACCGCTTCGAGTCCAGCTCCTAGACGCTGGCGCGCTTCGAGCTCCAGGTCGGGAGCCCGGTCAATTCCCTCTTCGCCAATATTCAGCACGGCTAACACAGGCTTTGAGGTGAGCAACTGGTAGACTCGTAACAACCTCTCCTCTTGTTCGTTGATTTCCTGAGCGCGCAGGGGTGTGCCCTTCTCCAGGCCCTCTTTCAGACGGGATAGGAGAGTCCGGTCCTTTTCCATGGCCTCCCGCTCCTGTGGTTTCGCCTTGCCGGCTGAGTCCCGAATACGTTCCAGGCGCCGGTCCATAAGCATGATGTCGGCGAAAGCCAGCTCGAACTCGATGGTCTCCAGGTCACGCCAGGGGTCAACGCTTCCCAACTCGTGGGCCACGTTATCCTGCGAAAAAGCCCGGACCACGAAGACCAGGGCATCCACCTGGGCCAGGTCGGTCAGATAGCCGGCGCCGGAACCCTTGTCCCTGGTGTAGCCCTTAAGGCTTCCCGGGAAGTCCAGGAATTCCACTTCAGCGGGCACAATCTTCCTGGAGCGACACACTTTGGCCAGGGCTTCCAGGCGCTGGTCAGGGACCTTGGTAATACCAGGGTGAGGTTCGCGGGCAACCGCGCCTGGCCCGGTGGGGAGCCGCGTCCCCGTCAGGGCGTTAAAAAGCGTGGTCTTGCCGCTCTGGGCCAGGCCGATGATGCTGAAGCGTAAGAAGGGGTTGCTCATTTATTTCTAGCATCGGTCATTATGCCGCAGCGGGACGGCCTTGGGCAAGCGGCTCCTCCAAAGACCCCCGCCTTCCACCCTTTTTTGTTTCTTACCGCAGTTCCTCATGCCTCTCCGGGGCACCACCGGGGTTGAAAACCTGTCTCCTCTACAGAAGTGGAACAGGCGTCCCGCCTGTTCGTACAGGCCAGAGGCCTGTGCCACTTTGCCAGGATTCTTTTTCATACCAGATGCGCAGATGACGTGGAGGACTCACCGTTTGCACCCCTGCGCCCTCTATGCCCCTGCGGTAAAAGGTGTTTGCGTCCTACCAGGTCAAGTGCTATTGTGGTGTCCTAGCCTCGTATAGTAGGCAGGCAAGGGCTATCCTCGCGCCAGGCAGAGTCTAAATATACTCAAAAGACGGAGGAGAAGGCATGTCCATCGAGACGCGGCTGACGCCCCGGTTGATAGCCGAGTACACGGCAAAAGGCTACTGGTCGGACATGACCGTCGGGGAACGGCTAGGCCAAATGGTGGAGGCTTACGCCGGAAAAACGGCTGTCGTGGATGCGAGGCAGCGCGTGACCTATGCCGAATTTGGGCAACTGGTGGACCGCCTGGCGCTCGGGCTGCATGAGCTGGGAATCAGGGCCGGCGAGCGTGTGACGGCTCAGTTGCCCAACCGGGTGGAGGCCATGGCTGTCTATTTCGCAGTGGCCGAGATCGGAGCCGTCCTTTGTCCGGTAGTGCCCTACTACCGGGCCGCTGAAGTACGCCATATCCTGGACCGATCCGAATCGGTAGCCATGGTCCTGCCCGATGCTTTTGGCGGGTTCGACTACTTAGAGATGCTTCGCGAGATACGGCCAAGCCTCCCGGCTTTGAAACACGTTATTGTGGTGGGGGTGAATGTGCCTTCCGGCCTGGCCTCTTTCCAGGAACTGGTGGGGGGGGAAACCAAAGCCGGCCCAGCGGCTGGCAAGACCCAGGTCCAGCGTGACAGAACGGCTGAGTGGGCCGCTCCGAAGGTCCGGCTGGCCGCCCCGAGGCCTGACGCCAACGCACCCCTGGCCCTGGTGTTTACGTCGGGCACGGAGGCAGCTCCAAAGGCTCCAATCTGGACCCACAACACTGTCCACAATTGCCGGGTGTACAACGTAGGCCTGGAGCTGACCGACAAGGACGTCCAACTCTCTCTGGCCCCGGTCTACCATGCCTTCGGGCTGGCTGTGGGCTGTCACCACGTTCTGGCCGAGGTCGGGTGCACCAGTATCTGGATGGACTCTTTCGACCCCGAGGAGGCCCTGCGCCTGATCGAGAGAGAGCGGGCCACGGTGGTCCTGGGGGTTCCGCCTCAGCTCATGGCTATCCTGAACCACCCCAACCTGAGGAATTACGACCTGAGCTCCCTGCGCGTTTTCCTTACGGGTGGCGCCCCTATGCCTGCGGAAGGGATCAGACGGCTTAAGGCCGAGGTTGGCTGTGGATTCGTCACCCAGTGGGGAGCCAGCGAAAGCACGGGAGGGCCCATCACCCGGTTGAACGATCCGCCGGAGTTGGCGGCTACCACAGTGGGCTGCCCGACCGACCCCGCGGTGGAGGTGGCTGTTTTCGACGAGGAAAGGGAGAACATCCTGCCCCCCGGGCAGGTTGGGGAGATGGCCATCCGGGGCCCCTTTGTCCACGCAGGATACTTCAAGGACCCGGAGCTCACGCGGCGCTCCTTCCATCCAGATGGCTGGTTCTTCACAGGAGACTCGGCCATCATAGATGAGCAGGGCTACGTTCGCTTCGTCAGCCGCATCAAGGATATCATCAACCGCGGGGGTGAGAAGATAAGCGCGCGGGAGGTGGAGGAATATCTCTACACGCACCCCAAGGTCCTGGCTGCGGCTATGGTAGGCATGCCGGACCCTCGCCTGGGTGAGCGGAATTGCATTTACCTGGTCCTCAGGGAGGGTCAGACCACCTCTCTGGAGGAAATAGTCTCCTTTCTCCAGGACAGGGGCCTTGCCAGGGTCAAGCTGCCCGAGAGGATGGAGATCGTGGACAGTCTTCCCCTGACGCCCAGCGGCAAGGTGCGGAAGAACCTCCTGCGGGAGGACGTGGCGCGCAAGCTGAAAGCGGGCGAGTAAGGCCCTGTCTCCGGCGCCGACAAACAAGTTCGGGGCCTGCGGCGGCCAAGTTTGGAGAAAGAGTTCAAGAGAAGAAAACATTCTTGTCGCATCTTCTCCCCCGCCAACGCCATGCGCCCTGCAAATTGCCAGAAAGAGCCTTAGATTGCTATGTTGACATTATGTTATACTCTTCCTATCCCCAATATGGGAGGTGAACGGAAGTGGCAAAGGAACTCAAAAACGTCGATATCACCAATAAAGTAGAGCTCTTGCAGATCGTTGAGCAGGTGCAGAGTGCCAACCAAGCGCTGGTATTGAGCAAGGGGGGTGAGGACGTGGCGATTGTACGGCCGGTGAAACGGCCGAGTGGTCCCCCCATTCCCCGGGGCAAGCCCTTCACCAAGGACGACCCCTTGTGGGATTTGGCCGGGGCGGGTGCATCTGGACTGGGGGACGTCTCCGAAAATAAGCACAAGTACCTGGCAGAGGCGTATCTCGCTCATGCCAGAACGGCATGAGACAAGATCGCCCTTCCTTTTCCCACGGGGCCCTGATTGACACTTCGGCCTACTTTGCTTTTGCCGACCGCGATGATGTCCATCGGTCGGATGCGCAGGCGGTCTTCACCCGCCTAGCTGAAAGCCGTGTCCGCCTCCTCACCACGAACCTGATCCTGGCGGAGACCCACGCGCTCATTCTAAATCGCCTAAACCGCCTGGTTGCCAGCCGGTTTCTCCATGACACCCTGCAAGGAAGTACCACCATACTGTGGGTTACTCCGGCGGATGTTCAGCAAGCAGCCCAGATTATTGACCAGCACGACGACAAGGACTTCTCACTCACCGACGCCACGAGCTTTGCGGTCATGGAGCGCCTCCGCATAGGAGTGGTCTTCACTTTCGACCACCACTTTGTCCAGTACGGCTTTTCTCTCCTTACCCCCGATCGCTTTTAACAGATCATAGCTCCCTGCCACCCCACTCGCCATCTAATCTCCCGAGATGAGGTCAAGCCGCAACTCCTAACCGCCCGATGT
>JAUYDP010000297.1 GCA_030691805.1 Dehalococcoidia bacterium
CCGCTAAAACATACTATCAAAGGGGCACTCCTATGTCAAGGATTAAAAAATAAAAATGTGACGCAATTTCGTTGAACTCTATACCTTCCGACTGTTAGAATTCTAATGTGGTTACAAATGCGCTGTCACTGCTTGAATGCCCCTTTGGAAGAGTGGTAGCCGGCACTGAGAAGCCTTGAATCAGAAAGGATCTGACTCCGACTCATGTCTCCTTACGCACGATGCCAGGAATATGGTCGAAGTCCGTGTCGAAGCTAAAGATTTCAGTAATGCCAAGCCGTTGCATGAGGGCCACGTGGTAACAGTCCGCAAAACCCAGAGGACCTGTACGGTACAAGGCGAAAGCCTTATGATAAATCCTCTTGCCAGGCAGAAAAATGCCTGGCAGTTCGATGAGAGGAAGCAAGGCTTCGGCAATGCGGTCCCTGGGTTGTTTGTAGCTGCGCTGGAGGGTAAAGACCGTCTCGAAAACCACTGTGTCTGAGGTTCGGGTCCGGATCTCACCCTGCTCGACACGGGAGAAGATGGCTGTGGCCTTGGGTGAAAGAACTGGATCGTCCTGGCGCAGATGTCTTAAGAAGACGTTGGTGTCAAGGAATTGGAGGCTCATTTAGCTTCTTGCGCGCTCCTCGGCCTCCTGGGCAATGGCTTCCTCCGCCGCTGCCTTCTCCTCCTGGGGCGAGAGTGCAGGGACGTCACTCTTGAGTATGCCCGCAGTACGGGCGACGACGCTGGTAGCTGGCGCCAGCCTTACCTGGTCTACTTCCACCAGGAAGGCCACCTTGTCGTGGGGGCCAACCCGCAGTAGCCGGCGGATGTCCGCCGGGATGGTGACCTGGCCCTTGCTAGTTATAGTGGAGTGGAGCTCTTTCATGGTTACGCCTTGTCCTATTTGCTTTAGTAATAACTATATAACATGAATCCTTACTTCTTGTCAAATCTTCCCCCGACTTCCGAAGTCGAATTCGTTTGTAGAACCTCTCGCCAGTCATGATTGACACTCTTGCGCCTCTCCTGCTAGAATATGGCAGTAAGGAGAAGGATAATTGTACGCAATCATAGAGTCTGGCGGAAAGCAGTACAAAGTAGAAGTTGGCAGAAGCGTATTGGTAGACAAGGTTGAGCTTCCCAAAGGCGCTGCAATGGAGATTGATCGGGTCCTGTTGGTGCGTACCGAAAATGAGACGCTGGTTGGAAAGCCGACGGTCGAAGGCGCCCGGGTGGTGGCCACGGTCAGGGGTGAGGTGAAAGGCCCCAAGATCACCGTGCAGAAATTCAAGGCTAAGAGCAACTACCGTGTCAAGATCGGGCACCGCCAGCTTTACACCGACCTGGCCATAAAAGAGATCGTCTTGCCGGCCGAGGCCAAGAAAGGAACCTAGATGGCGCATAAGAAGGGGATGGGCAGCTCCCGGAATGGACGGGACAGCAAGCCCAAGATGCTGGGAGTCAAGCGGCACGACGGCCAGGTGGTCCGTGCGGGCACGATCATAGTACGTCAACGTGGCACACGTCTGGCTCCGGGGATTAACGTCGGAGTAGGCCGGGACCACACCCTTTTTGCCCGAGTAGACGGCATCGTACGTTTTGAGTTCGCACGCAAGGACAAGAAAGAAGTCAACGTTTACGCCCAGGCGTAAAAAAATCCACTCACCTCACCAGGTGAATCAGGTGATCCCCCGCTAGACCGGGGGTTCTTGCTATCATAGTGATGCGAAGTTGACAAAACGAAGCGGGAAAGAACTTTAGTGAAAACTGGCCTGCAATATATAGATAGCTTGCGCGACCGCAAAATGGAGGTCTACTACCTGGGAGAGCGAATCGAGGACCCGGTGGAGCACCTCTCTTTTCGCCCCCACATCCAGGCCGCGGCGGCTACCTATGACATGGCGTTTCATCCGGACTGGGAAGATCTGGGGTCGGCTGTTTCCTGCTTGACTGGGGAGCGAATAAACCGCTTCACCCACATCCACCAGAGCGCGGGGGACCTGGTGAAAAAGGTAAAGGCCCTGCGGGCCTTGGGCTGCTATACAGGGACCTGCTTCCAGCGTTGCGTGGGCTGGGACGCCCTCAACGCCCTTTACATAACGACCTATGATATGGACCAGAAGAAGGGGACTTCCTACCACCCTCGATTGGTGGAGTTCTTGAGGTACGTTCAGAGGGAAGACCTCATGTGTGATGGGGCCATGACTGACCCCAAGGGTGACCGGAGCCTGCCTCCCCACAAGCAGGCAGACCCTGATCTATACCT
The DNA here is from genome assembly GCA_030691805.1 of Dehalococcoidia bacterium. GTDB lineage: Bacteria > Chloroflexota > Dehalococcoidia > JAUYDP01 > JAUYDP01 > JAUYDP01. The sequence continues at coordinate 2,255 of JAUYDP010000297.1, forward strand.
GCGTATAGTTGAGCGTCGGGCTGATGGTATCGTGGTGCGAGGAGCCAAAGCCCATCAGACCGGCGCCGTTAACTCTCACGAGGTCATTGCAATGCCGACCACGGCAATGGGGCCCAACGACGCCGACTGGAGCGTCTCCTTTGCTATCCCTGCCGACGCGCCGGGGGTTACCCACATATTCGGGCGCCAGACCAATGACACACGGCGCCTGGAAAACACCGCGGATTGTGGCAATTACCGGTTCGGCATTGTTGGAGGGGAAGCCCTTATCGTTTTCGACGATGTATTTATTCCTTGGGAGCGGGTTTTCATGTGTGGGGAGCACGAGTTCGCCGGGCCACTGGTGGAGACCTTTGCCTCCTTCCACCGGCAGAACTACGGCGGCTGTAAGGCCGGCGTGGCTGATGTCATGGTGGGGGCAGCGGCCGTAACCGCTGAATACCAGGGTACGGCCTCCGCGTCCCACGTGCGGGACAAGCTTACCGAGATGATGCAGATGGCCGAGACACTTTACTGTGGCTCCATAGCGTGCTCCGCCGAGGGGACCCAAACACCATCCGGCGCCTACTTTGTGAATCCCCTCCTGGCCAACTCCACCAAGCTAAACGTGACCCGATTCATGTATGAGATCTCCCGCCTGGCGCAGGATATTGCGGGCGGCTTCATCGCCACGCTGCCGTCCGAGAAGGATTTGCGGCATCCTACAGTAGGGAAGTATGTAAAGAAGTACTTTGCTGGGGTAGCCGGGATACCGGTGGAGGACCGTTTCCGCATGGCCAGGCTCCTGGAGAATATGAGTTGCGGGGCAGCCATGGTGGAGGCCATGCACGGGGCTGGCTCGCCCCAAGCCCAGAAGATCATGATTTACCGCCAGGGCAACCTGGAATCTAAAAAGAAAGCCGCAAAACGGCTGGCAGGAATAGACGATGAAAGCAAAGATACACCCCAAGTACGTTAAAGCCACCGTGGCGTGCGCTTGCGGCAATAGCTTCGAGACCATGTCCATCAAGCCTCTCGTTAAGGTTGAGGTGTGCAGCCGCTGCCACCCGTTCTTCACCGGGGAGCAGCGCCTAATGGACACCGAAGGGCGAGTAGAGCGCTTCAAGCGGCGCTACGGCCTGAAGTAGCCCTTGCCTAAGCCTTTCCATTACGGCGGCCAGGCGGTCATCGAGGGGGTGATGATAAGAGGGCGGCGGCACATGTCCGTCGCCATACGCCGCCCTGATGGCAGCATTTTCCTACGTTCCGAGCCTCTCCCTGGGACCTTCTACGATAGCCGGTGGGCGAGGGTCCCACTACTTCGGGGCATGCTCTTCCTCTGGGAAAACCTACTGCTGGGGAGCCGTACGCTTCTCCTCTCGGCTGGGGTAGCTATGGGGGAGGAAGACCGCAAGGTGTCCGGCCCAACCATGTGGGCCATGCTGGCGCCGGCTTTCCTCTTTGCGGCCGCTATCTTCTTCGCCGGCCCCGTGGCCCTGACCAACTGGCTGGACCAGTACTTCACGTCGAGCCTCCTGAGCAACCTGGTGGAGGGGGTAATACGCCTGCTCTTCTTCATTGCTTACATTTGGGGGATCGGCCTGATGCCGGATATCCGCCGCGTGTTCGCCTATCATGGCGCAGAGCACCAGGCGGTAAACGCCCTGGAACACGGGGCCTCCCTGGAGCCAGAATCCGTCAGCCGGTACAACACCGCCCACACCCGGTGTGGCACGGGTTTTCTTCTAAACGTGCTTCTGCTGAGCATCATAGTCTTCGTCCTTTTAGGCCAGCCACCCATCATAATGCGCTATGCCTCCCGCCTGGTCCTTATCCCCGTAATAGCCGCTGTGGCATACGAGCTTCTGCGCCTGGGGGCGGACCACTTCGGCAAGGTGTGGGTGCGGGCGCTCCTCTTCCCCGGCCTGGCGCTTCAGGCCCTGACCACACGCCAGCCAGAAAAAGCCCAGGTAGAGGTGGCCCTGGCTGCTCTTAAGGAGGCGATCGCCGCCGTTGCGGAACGGGCGATGGGGCAAGCGTAGATGGGTTAGGTAAACACAGATTTGGATCGGTAGAGTCGTCGAATAGCTTAAA
>JAUYDP010000395.1 GCA_030691805.1 Dehalococcoidia bacterium
TGCCCCCTCTCAAAAGAGGGCGCCATGGAGGATGGGCGCCTTTCTGTTTTGTGAAGGGAACGTTTCCCTGTGACCGTTTGGGCCTTGGGGAGACCGCACCCGATAGTCCAGGCGTAACCGTGCAGGAGAGCAGTGTAGCCCAGTGAAATGGATAAGGGGGGAAAGGACGGCCCGAAAGGCGGTCTAAATTTGCTGTCGGCTTGTACTCTTGATATATTGAAAGGCTACACGTATAATACACGTGTAAGGAGGTGCGTTATGCAGAAGAAACTGACCTTGACAATTGATGAAGATGTCTACGAGGGCCTCCGTAAGACCATAGGGCCACGAAAGATAAGCAAGTTCATTGAGGGATTAGTTAGACCCCACGTTGTTCATCCCAATCTGGAATCAGCCTATGCGGAAATGGCGAGAGACAAGAGGAGGGAGAAGGAAGCTGTGGAGTGGGCCGAGATTACCTTCAAGGACGTAGCCCATGAAACGGAGTGAGGTATGGTGGGTGAACTTTGATCCCTCCACCGGTGGCGAAATCAAAAAGAAGCGGCCTGCCGTGATCGTCAGTAACGATGCATCGAATAGGTTCCTTAATCGAGTTCAGCTTGTCCCTCTCACCAGCAAGACGGACCGGCTCTATCCCAGCGAGGCGGTAGTGGTTTTTGAAGGTAAGGAAAGTAAGGCTATGGCAGACCAACTGGCGACTGTCAGCAGGGCACGGCTCTTTCGCCGCGCTGGCATCCTTTCTCAGGAAGATATGCGCAAGGTTGAGGAAGCCATCAGAATGCAACTGGATATTCACTAGCTACAGTCATTGTCGCTCCCATGACCTCAAGAGGACGACCTTATCCTTTGTTTTCAAGCCTCATATGCTAAGATTGCCTCTTGACAATTGTGACACATTTGTGATACATTCCTTACTTGGAGAATCGGGTGATAATTGCTGATTTATAGTAGTAGAGCGAATTGGCATGGGGTTATTCAGACCAATAACCGCTTTCGAAATGAGCGACGGTTACAAGCGCAGGTACAGGCGAAGAGTAGGAAAGTAGGGGGAAACTATGAAAAGGATAGAGGATAGTGGGATTCCAGAATTCCAGTCACTTGAAGAAGAGAGGAAATACTGGGAGACACATGGGCCACTGGCTGAAGGTCACAAGGGGAGGTTAAACAAGCCTAGGCCTGGCCAAAAGCGTTCCTCGTTTTTGGCTGTTCGTTTAACTGGTGAGGAACTAACTCGTTTACGTGATATTGCTGAAAAGCAAGGGCTGGGAACTTCTACATTTGCTCGACTTGTTTTGACCACAGCTATTGAGCAGAGAAGCGTATCGCCTAAGAGCAAAACACTGCATGAGGTTATGGAGGCACTGGAAGAGAGCCTGCCCCAGGAGACGAAAGAGAGAATGGAGGCCATTCTCAAGGCCATCGCTATAGGCGAGCCACCAATTCTTTTGGAGTTGACTGACAAGAAGAAATTAGAAGAGTTTGTACATTTGGCTATGGCTGCACTTTTGTCAATTGCAGGCGTTCAGGTTATCCCCCCTGAAAATGAAAGATACAAAGAAGTGAAGTTTCCGGTATACGATCCTGGACCTGGAAACGCTGGCTAGGCCACTCCAGAAGCCTCCGCTATATCTATATGAGGGTTAAGCCAGAAATCTTACAACCAACCACTAAGATGTTCTTGTCTTACTATGGTGTTGCCGTTCCCGGAGATGTTTCAGGATCCACATGCGGGCCAGGGTGGTAGGGCCGATCCCGAGCTGGTTGGCCTCTTCCCGAATGCGCTGGATGTCCTCCGGCTGAAACCGGATCGTCATGGAATCGGTCTTGCGGGACTGATGGAACCCTACCAATGTGCCTTGGTCGATCTCATCAACGACCGAATGGGTGTCCCAGAACTCGGCTTCTTCCTCAATGGTTTCAAATGGCGGGATAGGCTTGATGGCCTCGTTCCGACGCTCAAGTCTGGTCATGTTCTTCACCTCCTTCTTCCAGGGCCAGTTCACGATAGAAGTTTCGCTCCTCCCGGCTGGCTGGCCTGGCGGTGACGAGCCCAAAGGTATTTGGCTGCGCCCTGGCGCCAACCACCACTGTCAAGAACCGTCCGTGGCTGGTTTTGCCGATCAAAAGCCAGCGTTCTTGGTGGCCTTGAATGTAGGCGTAATCGCCGGAGACAATCTCGAGAACCTCCTCAATGCTCACCTGGTGCCGGGCGATGTGTTCGAGACGGTGCTCATCGACAATCAGGCTATCGATCACAAGGTCCATAGGAAGGAGCGCACCTCTAAGCTATTGTAAGCCAATGCCTTACAGGAGTCAATACGGAATCTTGCTTGCTAGTGCCATTAAGAGTAGCAAAGTCGCGATAGCCCCTGTTCTGGCAAACGCCTTACCCGTGCCGCGCTTCAAATGTAGCGTTCGACCTGCATTGCTATCGGCGTATGCCTTTGCCAAGAGCCGCGACTAGCCTGCCCAAGGCCCGCCTTTCGTTCTTCCTGGTAGCGGCTCAGGACGGCGAAGACTATTCCCTCTATATATCAGGGTCGAGTGCTACCGTAGTCGCTGATCCAGAAGATATTTGGGAGTTGGCGGGTTTGCTTATAGAACTTGCGGTCTGCGGTAATGAGAGGGATTTGATTCCTAGCTCGCCATACTTGCTTTTTGCCTTATGGCCAATGCCTCTTCGATCCTTCCCGTCTTCTCCAAGAAGCTAGCGTATTCCTGGCAGCACCTGGCTATCTCAGGCCGGAAGCCGGTGCCTCCGATGGCCGCCACGCTGCCTTTGAAACACTCCTCAGCTTCCTGGTCCCTCCCCAGGGCCGCCAGGGCTGTGCCCTGGACTCGTTGGGTGGTGGCCTGGGAGTAGAGGTCGTCTTCGGAGACCACTTCCCTGGCGAGCCTGGTGTATTCCAGGGCCTGCTCCGCCTGGCCTTTATTCAGGCACACCTCGGCAAGCCCCAGGTATAGCTCAGGCAGCACCCCCCTGTCGCCGGTGCTGTGGGACTTGGACAGTGCCTCCTGGTAGTTACTCTCGGCTTCCAGAAGGTCTTTTTCAGCTAACGAGATCTCGCCCAGCGCCCGAAGGCACCATGGCTCGGCCCATTTGTCCCCCAACTCCCGGCAGATGTCCAGGGCGCGCCTGACGAAAGTCTTGCCGGCCTCGTTGTTGCCCCCACGGGCCAGGGCCGTGCCCAGAGTCAGAGTGCTCCAGGCCTCGCCGCGCCGGTTGGCCATCTCCTGGAAGAGGTTGATTGCACCTTTCAGGCGCTCAATTGAAGGCAGCAGGTCTCCCTGGTTCAGGTCCACACTCCCCAAGAGATACAGGGTTGAGCCTTCCACCCTTTTGTCGCCTATGTCTTTCGCCAGGGTGATGGCCTGCTGGAATAGCTCTTCGGCATGGTCCAGGTCTCCCCGATGGAGGCTCAACGAGCCCAGTAGAGGCAGCGCTGCCAGCTCGATTCGCCGGTCGCCCTCCTGTTCAGCGAGTCTGAATGCCTCTTCGGCCCATCGCTGGCTGGCCGTGGGATTTCCCATGTCATGATAAATCTTGCCCATAAGGAGTAGTGCGTCGGCCCGGCTTCGAATTTGCTCTTCGCCGGTTAGGTTTTCGAGAGCGAGCTGGGCCAGGCGCTCTGCTTCCGTCAGGTCGCCTTTGTCCCGGTAGAGGTTGCCTAACAATCTGAGGGCATCTCCTTGAAGTCCCTGTAGGCCCCGCTCCGCAGCATTTTCCCTGACTGTCTCCATGTGCCGAATGGCCTTGTTGTATTCCCCTAGCTCCTCTAGCACCTCTGCATGATTGTAAAGGATTGCCAGATGTTGGTCAGCGAGTCCATCTCCCGTTTCGGCTTTATCCTCTAGAAGACTGTCTACAATGGCCAGCGCACGGCTATAATGATCGTTAGCTGTGACATTTGAGTGTACGGACTTAGCCTTGTCGCCAGCCAGCTTCAAGTACCTAACTGCCCTATCTCTCGTCTCTTCGCTCGCCGCCGACCTACCCAGCAGTGCGCCCATCTCCAAATCTACCAGAGCCGCCTGTTCCCAGTGGTAGGCCAGCATCTCTGCAAAACCCTCTAGCCGGTCTGTGGCCTGGTTCTCTACCCATCTGGCTACCTCGATGTGTTTAGCTGCACGCTTGGCCCTGGGGATGCTCTCGTATGCTACGTCACGCACCAAAATGTGATTGAAGCTCCACTCCTGTTCACCTGGCAACTGGGAATCATTCTGCTCCGCGACCAACTCTTTGAGCTCAAGGCTCTTGAGCCTGGTCTCCAGACTCTCCCCTTGTATCTCTGGCATAAGGCGAGCAAGCGCCCCCTCCCAGAAAACCCGTCCAACAACCGCACCCTCCTGGATGACACGCTTTTCCTCCGGCTCCAGCCGGTCTATACGAGCAGCCATAAGGGCCTGGATGGTGTCCGGGATTCGGGCCTCGACCGCATCGGTTGTGGCATGCCAGGAGCCGTCTCTCTGGGCCAGGACTCCGTCTTCTATGAGCATCCTGATGATCTCTTCGATATAAAACGGGTTGCCTTCGGACTTGCCCGAGATTATCCTCCACAGCCGTTCAGGGAGGTCCTCCACTTTAAGCAACTGCCGGATCAGTGTATGGGATTTTTCCTGGTCGAGAGGTTCCAGGAATAGGGAAATGTAGTTCTTCTTATAGGCCCCCCAACTGGGACGTTTGTCCATCAAATCCGGGCGGCTGAGGCCCATTATCAGAAGGGGCGCCGCTTCGGCCCGGTCCGCCAGGTATTCAATGAAATCCAGGAGGCTGGGGTCTGCCCAGTGGATGTCATCGAATATCAATAACAGGGGTCTAATAGCTGCGCAGCGCTCGAAGAACTTGCGAAGTCCCCAGAACAGCTCCTCTTTAACGTTCTTGGGGTCCATCTCTGCGAAACGGCCTTCAGCAGCCAGTCCTATAGCAAAGGCAACACGCTCGAATATCTGTGTAGCCTCATCAGTTCTTCCCGGCCTGAGTTCTCCGCTGCCTGGCTGGGGAGCAGGAATCATCTCCTGGATGGTGGCCAGGAGCTTTTGCCTGGCTATCTCTGGGGCATCGCTATCGAGAATGCCACACTCTGCCTTGATGGTCTGCGCCAGGGGCAGAAAGGCAATGGCGCTTCCGTAAGGAGCACAGAGGCCCCGGCGGACCACAGCCGGGATAGGCATGCCAGTCACGTATTTCTCGAATTCAACGGACAGGCGGCTCTTACCCATGCCTGCGGCAGCCAGGATAGTAGCCAGGTGTGGACGCTTCTTCTCAGTTACCGATTGGAAGACTGATTTGAGGTGGACCAGCTCTTCCTCTCGTCCTACCATGGGGGCTTCCAGTCCCTTGATGCCCCGCTTGGCCTCTGGCCTGGCCTTGGTTGCTACAACTTCCCAGATGGGCACGGGCTGGCTCTTCCCTTTCACCATAATAGGGGCCAGCTCTCGGAAATCAATTACGGCTCTGGTCGCTTTGTAGGTGCTTTCACCCACCAGTATCCTGCCCTTCTCGGCGGCGTGTTCGAGCCGGGAGGCCAGGTTAACCGCATCGCCCATAACCGTATAGTCTTTGGCCCGTTCCGAGCCCATGATCCCCGCCACAACAGGCCCAGTGTTTATTCCCATGCGCATCTCGAGGCGAAGGCCGGTCCTCTTTTCCAGATCGGCGGCGAACCGGGTCAGGGCATCCTGCATATTGATTGCGGCCATGACCGCCCGTTCAGGGTCGTCCTCGTGGGCCACCGGCGCGCCGAAGAGGGCCATGATGTTGTCACCGCTGAACTTGTCTACCGTGCCCCCGAAACGATTTACCTCTTTTGCAAGCTGCTTGAGGCAGGCGTCCATAATCAACCGCACCTCCTCGGGCTGAAGCTTCTCGGACATGGCGGTGAAGCCTGAGACATCGCCAAAGAGAATGGTTACCTGTTTCAGTTCCTCTTGCAGAAGGGCTGGTTCTGGGGTTGCCGGAATCTCTGGCTTGGGAGGCGCAGGCTTTGGAGGGGGAGGCGGCGGCGGCGCTGACGGCTGAAGGGGTGTGCCGCACTGGCCGCAAAACTTGAAGCCCTCCGGCACCTCCGCGCCACAATTAGGGCACTGAGGCGCCAGCTTAGCTCCACAGTTTCCGCAGAACTTGAAACCTTGTGGGACTTCAGCGCCGCAACTGGAGCACTTCATAGGAGCCGAGACCCTTCCCTCGCCCTTCCAGGGGAAGTATAAGCTAAGGCTGTGGAGGGGTCAAGGAACGGGGAACAAGGAACGAGGAACGAGGAACAAGGGAAAGGGTTATTTCCGGCGGGCCAGGAGGCTAAGCAGCCGGCGGAGCGCGTAACGCCTTCTCAGTTGGGCTCCAAGGTAGCCGTTGAGAAGGGACAGTATCATGGGGAGGGCCAGTATCGCAACGGCCTGCAAGACGATACCAATGTCTGGAGCTTCTGTTATAGAGCCAAGTAGCCCGACTGGCCCCAAGAACACGGGGCGTCAGTCGGCCAACCTGGCCAAAGTCCATGACCAGGGAACGAAATAGCCTGTGACTAGCCCTGAAATGAGGTATTAGCCGGCCGTCATGATAAACCGGCTGGCCATGGATTCCCCGGCCCGAGGTCGGAGAAGAAGAGGCTTAGCCCGAAGAGGCCGACCAGTAATGCGAAGGCCGCGAAAAGGATAAGCCGGAGAAAGTTCTTCATCCCGTGATGATGGGGCGGTTACGCCCTTTGGGATGGCTTCCCAACGGATAACGGATGAGATGAACGAATAACGGATGCATCCTATTGCGCATGGGGCGACCAAAGGTAGTCCCAGTTTTCCATGGTCAAGTCGGGATTGAAGCGGGTATCGGGGCGACCCGCCGTTTGACCTGAACCCCGAACCCTACACCCTACACCCTTGACCCCTGACCCCTGACCCTTGACCCCTGACCCTACCCGTACCTGAACGTGACCCCGAACCCTCCCCTCGGGTATCGCCACTGGATGTTCCGCTCGGGGCAGGCGACCCGGCAGCAGCCGCATTCCAGGCAGTTTTCGTAGGAGACCATTAGTTTTTCATCCTCCCACTTGTAGGTCTGGGCAGGGCAAAAGGTGGTGCAGGCCCGGTTGCCGCACTTGGTCTTGCAGACGTCCTGGGAGATCACCTCCAGGTGGGAGTGTTCGTCAGGCTTGAATTTCAGTGTAAAAAGCTTGTCCTCTATGGTTGTGGTCACGATATGGCCCTCCAGCAACGTAACGCCGAATTTATTCGGCAGACCATCTATTTG
>JAUYDP010000157.1 GCA_030691805.1 Dehalococcoidia bacterium
TTCCCCAAGCCTGGGCGCCTCCCTGGTGAGGGAGAGACCTGCCTTCCTCCTGTAAAGGAGATACCCAAGCATTCCCAGGGACATCCACCCCAGGCCGACCCACCGGCTGTACGGCTGCAACACTAGTAGAACAGCCCATACCCCGAGCTTGAAGACCGTCCCGGCGACAATGAACCAGGGTATCTCTTTACCTCTCCAGCGAATATTCCCCGGCACCTTGAAAGGCCGGACGTGGTGGGGCATCTTGATCCTCAGGGCAATGATAGCCGCCTGGGCCAGCCCCAGGGCCAGCAGGGACCCGAAGACGTATAATGCGCCCAGATCCCCGTAAATGCCGGAACCGAACAGGCCGGGCACCAGGATTAGCAGGGCTATGGTGGCAAAGACCATAATAGAGAACGTCGGTACCTTGGAACGGGAATCGATGCGACCAAAGGCGCCTGGTATCTGGCGGTGCAGGGCCATGGAGAACCCCAACCGCGACACTCCCATCAGGCCGGCATTGGCGGCGATAAGCAGTATGGTGGCCGCCAGTACAGCTACCATGGGCTGAAGAAACATCCGCATAAAGTCTACCGGCAGGGCGGAGGCTATCCCCGCCATGGGGTCCTTGGACCAGGTGGTGGCCAGCTCGCTGGGGGGCATGGCTGATAGGGCAGTGACGGATATCAAGGAAAACATGGCCAGTACGGTAATGGTCATGAGCACCAGGGCTTTGGGGACGCGTTTCTCCGGCTGCCGGGTCTCCTCGGCCATCTGTGACACGGTCTCTACCCCCGTATAGGCCAGAGAGGCGATGGCGATGCCGAAGAGCAGGTTCTCCGGCCGGGGCCAAAAATCGAACATATGGCTGACAAGCACCGGGAAGTTGAATAGAAAGAAAAGGCCGGTGATGACCAGGAGTCCCTGGGTGGTCAGGTCCAGGATGGTGGCCAGCACATTGACAAACGCCGTTTCCTTGACCCCTACCACGTTGATAAACATTAGCAATAGGACCAGCCCCATAGCCACGGCGGTGCCCACCGTCTGTGACTCCTTCAAGGGAGCCCAGAAGAATCCCAGGTAGGGCGGGATGGTGAAGGCCGAAATAGCAATGGTGACAATGTAGCTGAGCATGAGGGCCCAGCCGGAGACGAAGCTGACCAGCTCGTTGAAGCCATGGCGGGCGAAGGAGGAGGAACCGCCTGCTTCAGGGAACATGGCCGTGCCCTCGGCATAGGCCAGTGCGCTGGAAACAAAGAAGATGCCGGCTACACCCAGGGCAATGGGCGTGGCCCCCATGGCCGCAAACGCCACGATGCCCAGGGCGTAATAGATGCTGGAGCCTACGTTACCATAGCCCGCGCTGAAAAGGGCAGGCACGCCCAACACTCGTCGCAGACGAAGGCGCTTGACACGGCGTCGCCGAAGGGTTACATCCCCTGGTTTTTGTCCCGGGACGACAGTACTGCTTTGGTCAGGCATTCCTTATTCGCGTTCTATAGGGGCTTTATGCTTCAGAAGGGCCTTCGACCCATTATACAGCCACCAAAGGGCTATAGCAATGGATTTGGACCAACTCTAAAGCGTCCTCCCCATAGGACAGGCCCCACATCTTCCCCGTGTACAGTATGAGTGGAAGAGGTGCAGCAAGCCCTGATGCCGGCGGGCGGTGGCCAGCGCCCTGGCATCTGGATGCGCCATAAGCTGACCGGCCATATGCCGGGTAACCTGGTTGGAGCAAGGCGCCGGTAAGCGGCAGAAGGCATCCTCGGCGGCTCGTGATAGTTCCTCGTCTCCCACGGTTTGCCCGAGAGCGTGCGCGAATGGAAGCAGGACATTAGCGGCGACCTCCAGGGCACGCCCCGGCCCTATGAGGACGGCGCTCAAGCGCGCCCCCGGCCTTCCAAAGTCGAAGTGGTCCCGCCAGTAACCGCGGACCTGACGCTCCCAAGGCATTGCCCGTCTCCAGCCCGGCCCGGGGTAAAGGGCCAAGGGTTCAGGGGATAGGGTCGAGGGCGTGGTGTGATCGGGATTGGCCCCTGCCTCCTGACATCTATACCCCCCTCTCCACATTCCCATCACCCAGTTTGCCAGCCCTTCTTCAAGGGAGGCTACAACCATGCAGGCCAATCCTGCCAGGCGCCGGACCGGGTGGTTATCGGGGCGTACGCCCAGAGACCAGTCCGCCGGGGCTAGATAGCGTTCCCGGCCAGAGCCTTCCCAGAGCGCTTCTAAGAGCGACGGCCATCCGGGACCGGGGTCCAGGCCTCGCTGCGTAGGGAGAAGGCCAGCGGCCCCTATGAGCAAGGCCTCGGCCATAGCCTCCCGGCGGCTGGGGTCCTGGCCCCAGAGATAGCCCTCCAGCACGGCCAAGGGTAGGGAGACTGCCAGGCGCCGGAAACTGGCTTTGTTATGGGAGTACCCCAGGGATTCTGCCAGGGATTGGTATAGGACTTCCCCGGCCGGGAGGATAGACATATCCCCTTCCAGCCGGGCGCTTTTCCCCCAGAAACGGTCCAGGCCCGCCCGGTCCAGCACCCGGCACAATCGGCTCAGGTCCGGACCCGGTTCCTGACGGCACGGCTCTTCGGGGAAGGCGGGCGGGCGCTGTACCGGGGAGACCCCGGCCAGGGCCAGGACCGGCACCTGGCGGCCGGAGGAAAGAACGGTGGGTCCGGGGTTATCGTCTTTCCACACAACGTGTAGCACCACCCCGTTATAACGGGCATCCAGATGGTGGCCGTGAGCGCGCCACTGGCTGGTGCGTAGATGCAGTTCTATATCCCCGGACCTGGGCCTGCCCCGCCCCAGCGATACCACCGCCCCCAAGTAGTCTGGGCCTCTGTCCCCGTTGGGCAGCCCCCGGTACAGCAGGCGCACCCGCCGGCCATCGCGGGTCCGTAGCTGGGAGCTGGCGCAGACGCCACTATACCAGAGAAGGCTGAGTTGGTCCTCCGCCATCCTTTGCACGGTGTAGGAGCGAGGCCGGTCTGGCCGGGAAATCTCCAGCATCCGCGCTATCATACCTGTTAACGTGTATAATGTCAACTGAGCGGCGCAGTAATAGGGCCATAACTTAACTTTAGCTCCCAGTGCCTCGCAGGACTTTCTCCGGAGACAGGGGCATATCCACCAGGCGTACCCCAACTGCATCGAAGATGGCGTTGGCGATGGCCGGCGCCGTCGGCCCAACCGTCCCCTCCCCGGCCTCCTTAGCTCCAAAGGGGCCCTCCGGATCCACCACTTCCACGTGCAACGCCGCCACCCGGGGCATTTCCCCCACGGTAGGCATGTGATAGTCTGTAAAGGAGGACTGGATAGACTGCCCGTCTACCTCGGAGAGCTCCTCGCTCAAGGCATACCCCACACCCATGTAGACCGACCCCTCCAACTGCCCCTCCACCGACATTGGGTTGATGGCAACCCCGCAGTCATGGGCGCTGGTGAGATCGGTGACCTGCACCTGCCCGGTCTCTCGGTCTACCTCCACCTCCGCTATCTGCACGCTAAAGCTGATGGATGGCGAGATCAAGCGGGGGTTTGGCACATAGACCCCCTCTGCGGTTATCTGCTGGCCCTTGGCCATCCGGTAGGCGGCCCTCACCGCCTCTACGAAGGACACCCCCCGCTCAGGACTCCCCTTCACGAAGATGCGCCCTTCCTGGGATAACAGGTCCACGGCCTTGGCCTCCAGGAGGTCAGCGGCCCCCTCCAGCACCCTGGCCTTGGCAGAAGCCGCCGCGCTCTTGGTCGCATTCCCCGCCAGCATGGTAGTGCGGCTGGAGAAGTTGCCCATGTCTACCGGAGTCAGGTCAGTGTCGGCAGCCACCACCGATATGAGCTCGATGGGCACCCCCAGTTCCTCCGCAGCGATCTGGGACAGGGTGAAGTCGGACCCCTGCCCCGTGTCCACCGCCCCGGTCAGGAGGGTCACCTGCCCATCGCCGGAGATGACGATGCGCGCCGCCGAGAAGGCCGCCGCCGTGGGACGGACAGGAAAGGCGGCCCCGCAGACGAAGCCACTGCACCCCACTCCTATCCCCTTCCCAGGAGGCAGCTTCCCCCATTTCTCCTTCCAGCCGGCCCTCCTGGCCGCCTCCTCCAGACACTCCCTGAACCCAGAGCTGGGGATATAGAAGCCCAAGGGGTTCAGGTCACCCGCCTCCAGGGCATTTCTCAGCCTTAGCTCGATGGGGTCCATCCCCAGGTCCCTGGCCAGCATGTCTAACTGGCTCTCTACCGCAAAGTGTATCTGTGGAGCGCCATGCCCCCGCATCGCCCCACCGGGAGCCTTATTGGTATAGACCCTTATCCCCTCATAAAGATAATTGGTCATACGGTACGGCATCAGGTTCCAATTGGAACTGAGGATGGTTGTGATAGGTCCCCAGCTATTGTAAGCCCCCCCGTCCAGGAGAGCCCGGCACTGGCGGGCAGCTAGCGTCCCGTCCTTCCTCACCCCAGTCTTCAACTCTATGATCAGCGGGTGCCTCCGCCTGGTATAGATTAGCTCCTCCTCCCGGGAATACGCTATCTTCACCGGACAGCCGGTCTTCATGGATAAAAGAGAGGCGCAAAAATCCAGGGAGTCCATTCCGTCGGACTTGCCTCCGAAGCCTCCTCCTACGTGGGGCTTGATCACCCGCACCCTTCCTTCCGGCAGCCCCAGGGTCTTGGCCAGGTCCATCTGCACGAAGAAGGAGCTCTGGGTGGAGGCCCAGACGGTAAGCTTTCCCGTGGCATCGTACTGGGCCAGGGTGACATGGGGCTCCATGGGGGAGTGGGCCTCCGGATGGGTGGTGAAGCGGTCCTCTCGCACGACGGCCGACTCCCGCAAGCCCGCCTCCAGGTCCCCGGCCTTGACCACGTGACGCTTGCTTACGTTTCCAGGCTTGTCCCCATGGACGAGGGGCGCCCCTTCCCTGAGGGCCTCCGCCGGATCGTAGACCGGGGACAAAGGTCCATATTCTACCTGGATCAGGGCCAGGGCCTCCATAGCCGTGTCCTCGTCCACCGCGGCGACGGCGGCTACCTCATCACCTATATAACGGACCTTGTCCGTCACCAGGGCACGACGGTCCATTAGCTTATCGGAAGTGGCCAGGACCCCAAAAGTCACCCCCAGGGTGTCCTTGCCGGTAATGACCGCTTTCACCCCCGGAAGGCGCAAAGCCCGGCTTGTATTTACATTCAAGACGCTGGCATGGGGCCAGGGGCTGCGGAGGATGACCCCGCGGAGCATGCGCGGTAGAGACATGTCGCCTACATACGCCGCCTGGCCGATAGCTTTAGTCCGGGAATCAGGACGCGGAAGTGACCGGTTTACTACATAATTCATAAGCTAACTCCTTTCTGCGAACGAGGAGGCCTGGTCCCCGTCTTGCGATGGTCGAAAAACCTTCTGGCTTTCAGCTCGTACCGGGGCAGAGCGCCAGGATGCAAAACCTCCACCGGTATGCGGACCCTGGCCCGGTGCCTGAGCAGCTCTTGGGCGCTGGCCTCCGTCTCGCCGTAACAGGAACGGTCCAGGTCAAGGGATGCCTCTACTCGAACCAGGAGCTCGTCCAGCCCCTTCTCTCGCCAAACGTGCATCTCGAAATGCTCGGACGTCCCCCTTATCTCGCCCAGGAGGGCTTCCACTGCGGCTGGGAAGACGTTCACGCCCTTTATGGTTATCATGTTGTCCGTCCGGCCCAGGACGCCTCCCTGTAGATACTTCCAGCTTCGGCCACACTCGCAACCCCCATAGTGGACCTCGACCAGGTCATGGGTCTTGTATTTTATCACCGGTTGGGTAAGCATGATGTAGGAGGTAGCCACGTGCTCTCCAACCTGGCCGTCGGCCACCGGCCTCTCTCTATCGTCCAGGACCAGAGAGTAAAGGTCCTGTTCGAAGGTGTGCATGCGTCCCTGGACGGTGCAACCCTGTCCCAAAGCTCCAGTCTCTGAGGCGCCGTAGTATTCATAGACCTTGGCGCCCCAAGCGTTCTCTATGGCCGTCCGGGTCGAGGGGATGCTTCCCCCAGGCTCACCAGATACGAAGATATTCTTAACGGAAGACGACGAGAGATCCTCGCCCTGCTCCCGGGCCACCTCCGCCAGGTGAAGGGCATAGGTAGGGGTGGCAAAGAGCAGGGTGGGCTTGAAGTCTTTTATCTGCTTGATCCGGGTCTTGGTATCCACGCCTCCTCCCGAGACCACGTGAACCCCCATGCGGAAGGCGGCATGATAGGCCATCCACATGGCCACGAAGATGCCAAAGTTAAAGGCCAGGTACATGGAGTCTCCCGGGCGAACGCCCACCGCCCAGCACATAATCGCCACGTGCTCGGCAGACTTCATCATCTCGAAGTGGTTATAGGGGACCTGAAGGGGGACACCCGTGCTACCAGAGGTCATATAGAACTGGTGGGTCATGTCGTCCTGAAAGTCGGCCAGAAGCTCGCCATAGGGCGGGTTGACCGCCTGGGCCGCCAGGAGATCGGCCTTATCCACACAGGGGACCTTTTCCACGAAGTCCCGAAGGCTACGGACATCCTCGGGGCGGACTCCGGCACGGTCGTACAGCTTGCGGTACATCGGCGAGCGATCGTAGGCGTACCGCAGCAAGGCCTGGATACGCCGGAGATGGTGCTGGTCCAAAACCTCTCTGGGCATGGTCTCCAGGTACTCGTTCCAATATTGGCTATAGCGTGGCGGAGTGGAAGGTCTGGGGGTCATGTCTGTCTACACCTCAAGTTGATCTGTCCGGCCTGTCCGGCGGTTGGCCTCCATAGCCCGGCCAGAGTGCGACTGGGCGCGCCCACCCGCGACCAAGGGATTTCGCATGTGGGAAATTATAGCTGCCATACCGACCGCTGTAAAGGGGGAATGGTCACCCAGCCTTCGGGTTGGCCAGATTGCGTAGGAGACGTCCTAAATAGCCTCCCGACGGTCCGATAAGTTGGACAGAACCAACCCTCATGTAGTATATTGTGGAACGAAGATAGATAGGAGTAGTATCCATTGCCTAACACTCATTCCGCTGCCAAGGCTATGCGCTCGTCGGAAAAGAAGCGCATGCGCAACCAATCCATCAAGAGCGCCCTGAAGACCTCCCTATCCAGGGCGGAGAAGCTCATCGCCCAGGGTTCCGAGGAGGCAGGCAAGACCCTATTAAAGGCCGCCAGTGCCCTGGACAAGGCCGCCCAAAGCGGTATCATCCATGCCAACAATGCGGCCCGCCATAAGTCCCACCTGGCCAAAAAGACGAACTTGGCCCAGAAGCTGGCTACCGCCGCTTCGCTCGCGGTAGCCCCAGAACCCCCGGCGGCCAAGACCAGGAAGCCCACCACCCGGAGGGCGAAACCCAAGTCTTGACTTTGCCCAACCCCCTTGCTACCATCATTGGGGGGCGGTTAGCTCAGTTGGTTAGAGCGCTGCGTTGACATCGCAGAGGTCACTGGTTCAAGTCCAGTATCGCCCACCACGCATCGCGAATTTGGCTAGAGAACAACTATAGCTCCGCTACGTGAAGGAGAGAGGCAGTGGCTCAGGTTATGTTCTACCGGTACGTGGACGATTTCGAAGCAGCCCTCATTCGCCAGAATCGCCGGATAGAGCGCGGGCCCAATCAAAGTCTGAAGTGGTTCACACCGGATCGCTACGAAAATGGCCTAGACGCCCTGCGGTTCCTCGCCATGAGATACAAGCCAACTTATCGTGTTGGACCCATCCCCTCGGATGAGCTTCCCGATTTTCATTACCCCCCGTTAAGGGTTGTGGGGTCTGCAAACAACCAACCTGGCGGGGGCCTCGAAGCAGCAACAACTGAAATCGTCTACCTTTTTGATATAACGCCCATCCCTTGAGAGGCATAGATTCGGAAAAGGAAGCATGATGATGACTAGATATACGCTAGGTTGGTACGGGGCCGAGGGCGTTGCTTGGAACAAGATACTTGAATTAATTGCGACGCTTGCTGCAAAGCTGGCTAAGAGTTGGGGGGCTGAAGTTACCAGGGAGCACTGGGATGCACCCCGATTCGATCTCCGATGGTACACTGATGATGGCATTGGTCGGGCCGTTCAGGTTCTCATCGAGGGTATGCCTGAACACTATTACTTGCGTGTTAGTGGGTCGGCCTGGAAGGACTTCGACAAGGATCGTCAACGCCGGTGGAGTGGACAGGAGATTAGCAAGATTCCGGTCCCCCTTGATCTTGACCAATTAGCTATCGGAGTAGTTGAGGACGCCCTGTGGTCTGCGCGTGTGATCATCTCCAACTGGGTAGAAGCCGACTTGACCAAAGAAAGCGATCTTCCCCAGCGCGATCCCAATTTGACTGGGACGTTTGTTCAGGGTCGATACGTACCATGACGATAGCCGTTCGCAACCGTTTTGGTCCGATTCTCAGGGAATCTCTCAACCAACTGCAAGAGTAGGTTGAACCCACATTTCCATCTCTTGTCCTTTGTTATTCCTTGCAATTCAGTTCACACCCAGCGCGTTCTTCTCCCTCGCCTATTGAGGGGAGAGGCATGAGCCCCACAGTGTCGTCATGAACAAAACGACCATAGGCAGAAAAATAGACCTGGAGGCCCTGCGCCATTCGGCGTCTCATATCATGGCCCAGGCGGTCGCGTCCCTATTCCCGGGTGCCAAGTTGGGCATAGGGCCGGCGATCCCAGACGGCTTTTACTACGATTTCGACCTGCCCCAGCCGCTTGCCCCGGAGGACCTGGCCACTATCGAAGCGAAGATGGGCGAAGCGGTCCGGGAGGACCTTCCCTTCGTTCGCCAGGACATCAGCCGGGAAAGCGCCCGGAGTCTACTGTCCGGCCAGCCCTACAAGCTGGAGCTTATGGACGGTATCCCGGAAAATGAGACCATCAGCACCTACACCCAGGGGGACTTTACCGACCTCTGCCAGGGGCCGCACGTGACTTCCACCGGGGAGATCGGGGCTTTCAAACTACTTAGCATTGCTGGCGCCTACTGGCGAGGGGACGAGCGCCGCCCAATGTTACAGCGCATCTACGGGACGGCTTTCTCCACCCAGGAAGGGCTGACAGCCCACCTGGCCCGTTTGGAAGAGGCGGCGCGCCGTGACCACCGGGTGCTTGGCAAGTCCCTGGACATCTTCAGCATTCACGAAGAGGCCGGACCGGGCCTGGTCTTCTGGCACCCCAAGGGCGCTCTCATCCGTCTATTGATCGAGGACTTCTGGAGGCAAGAACACCTAAAGAAAGGCTACCAGTTTATTTATAGCCCCCATATCGCCAGAGTGGACCTGTGGAAGACCAGCGGCCACTGGGAGTGGTACAAGGAGAGCATGTACTCTCCCATGGAGATAGACGAACAGCTATATATCGTCAAACCGATGAATTGCCCCGGCCATATCTTGGTCTACAAAAGCCGCAAGCGCAGCTACCGGGAGCTGCCGCTCCGCTGGGCGGAGCTGGGTACGGTCTATCGCTATGAGCGGTCCGGCGTCCTGCACGGTCTCACCAGGGTCCGGGGCTTCACCCAGGACGATGCCCATATCTTTTGCCGCCCCGACCAGCTCCAAGATGAGATTATCGGCGTTATCCGGCTGGTCCAGTACATGATGGGGACCTTCCACTTTGATGAGTACGAGGTGCGCCTTTCGACCCGCCCGGATAAATACGCCGGGTCCCTGGAGATTTGGGACGAGGCCACCGGGGCGCTGGAGGGAGCGCTGGAGGGAACGGCGGTGCCCTACCAGATAGACCCCGGAGAGGGGGTCTTCTACGGGCCCAAGATAGACATTAAGCTCAAAGACGCCCTGGGACGAACCTGGCAAGGCCCTACCATACAGGTGGACTTTAATCTCCCCATTCGCTTCGATATGGGCTACGTCGGTGAGGATGGCCTGGAGCACCGGCCAGTCATGGTGCACCGGGCCGTGCTAGGTAGCATGGAGCGGTTCATGGGGTGCCTGTTGGAGCACTACGGTGGGGCCTTCCCGGTCTGGCTGTCCCCCGTACAGGCAGTTATCATACCCATTGCCGACCGCCATCTGGACTATGCCCGCCAGTTGGAAAGCCGGCTCCTGGAAGCTGGCCTGCGGGCGGAAGTGGATTCCCGCTCAGAGCGGATGAACGCCAAGGTTCGAGATGCCCAACTACAGAAAGTCCCCTACATGCTGATAGTGGGAGACCAGGAGGCGGAGGCGGGCCAGGTCGCAGTGCGCTTGCGTAGCGGCCAAAACCTGGGACCCCGCCCACTTGATGATTTTCTGGGCCTGGCCCTGGAGGAAATACGGGAGAAGCGCTAACCCTACGATTGCCCTGGGGCAGGCCCGAAAATACCGCAGAGACCGCGGAGAATTTCAATTGATCATCCTCCCGTGAATACAGCGCCGCAGGGCGGGGGAAACCCCTATTTGACTTTGCGTTTACGCATGTGCTATATTGTTGCGAGTTGCTAACTAGCTGCCATTTAAGGAGGAGAGCATAGCCAAAGAGCTACGCGTAAACGAGCAAATACGGGCCCGCGAGGTACTAGTCATAGATGATGCCGGAGAGCAAATAGGACGGCTCACCGTAGACGAGGCCCTGAGGACGGCCAGGGAGCGGAATCTAGACCTGGTGGAAGTGGCCCCAACTGCCAGTCCACCGGTATGCAGGATGATGGACTTCGGACGGTTCCGCTACGAACAGGCCAAAAAGGAAAGAGAGGCCCGGAAGGGCCAGAAGATCACCCTCCTAAAGGAGCTACGTCTCCACCCCAAGATCGGCGTCCACGACGTCCAGTTCAAGACCCGCCTGGCAGAAAGGTTCCTGGGAGAAGGAGACAAGGTCAAGCTAACCATGGTATTCCGGGGCCGGGAGATGGCCCACCTTCAACTGGGGCAGGCGCTTCTAGAGCGGGTAGCCCGTACCCTCAAGGGAAGCGGAGTGGTGGAGAAGACGCCCGTCCTGGAAGGCAGAAATATGACACTAATTATGGCCCCGCTGCAGGGCAAGGTGGCCAAGAAGACAGGAAGTCCGGTAGATGCCAAAGCTTAAGACCCACAAAGGCGCCGCCAAACGGTTCCATATCACAGGAACCGGGAAGCTGATGCGCACCAAGGGCGGAAAGAGCCACCTACGCCGCAAGAAGTCCAAAAGGACCAGGGGCCTTTTCGACGAGACCGTTCCCGTAAGCGCCGCCGATGTCGAGAGAATCAAGAAGGCCCTGCCATACGGCGCCAAGAGGTAATAGGAGAACCCAGTGCCACGAGTTAAGAGAGGAGTAAGCGGCCACCACCGCCACAAGGATGTCCTAGAACAGACCTCCGGCTTTAGGGCCAGCAGGCATAAGCTATACAGGAGGGCCCACGAGGCCCTACTGAAGGCCCTGAGCTACGCCTACCGCCACCGGAAAGAGCGCAAAGGCGACTTCAGGAGGCTCTGGATCGCACGAATCAATGCTGCCACTCGCCCCAGCGGCCTTTCCTACAGCCGGTTCATAGGGGCGTTGCACGAGGCAAATATAGCCCTGGACCGCAAGTCCCTGGCGGAGATGGCCGTAAAGGACCCGGAGGCCTTCGCCCGGCTGGTGGAGGTGGCCAAAGGGGCCTGAGGAGTCTGTGTGCTTGATGGTGCCTGATGGTGCCTGATGGTGCTTAGTGGTGCTTGATAGTGCTTAGTAGTGCTTGATGGTGCTTAGTAGTGCTTGATTGTTCCTGATTGCACTAATAATTCCACTACGAAAAACTAACAAAGCACAATAAAGCACAATAAAGCACAACAAGGCACCATAAAGCACTACAAAGCACTACAAAGCACTACAAAGCACTACACCAACGCAAAAGGCGGCCCGCTGGGTCGCTTTTTCGATGTGAAAGACCTGATGAGCAGCGGAGAAGAATCGCCCCTCGATCTGGACCGGTTGGAGGCGGAAGCCCTTAACCTCCTGGGTGAAGCCAGCAACGCCGGCGCCCTGGACGCTTGGCGCGTCCGCTTCCTTGGGCGCAGCGGCGCCCTGACGTCAGTCCTCCGGGGATTGAAGGACGTTTCTCCCGCGGACCGGCCCCAGGTGGGCGCCAGGGCTAACCGGCTTAAGACAACCCTGGAGGAGTTCTGGAAATCAAAGCAGGAGGCGCTACGGGAGGAGGAGCTAAGGCTGGCGGCCCAGTTCACGCTGGATGTCACCCTTCCGGGGAAAACCTTCCCCGTAGGACGCATCCACCCCATCAACCGGATTACCAGGGAGATATGCCGGATCTTCACCGCCATGGGATTCCAGGTTGTGGAAGGACCGGAGGTGGAGTGGGACTACTATAACTTCGAAGCCCTCAACATACCCAAGGACCACCCGGCTCGGGATATGTTCGACACCCTCTGGATTACCCCTGAAGGAAGCGAGGGCCTAAAGCCCATGTTGCTGCGTACCCATACCTCCCCCATGCAGGTCAGGGTTATGGAGAAGACCAGCCCTCCGGTACGAGTGGTGGTCCCTGGGAGGGTCTACCGGTACGAGGCTACCGATGCCACCCACGAGTCTATGTTCCACCAGGTGGAGGGGCTGGCCGTTGACGAAGACGTTACCATGGCCGACCTTAAGGGCACGCTATACACCTTCGCCCGGGCCCTGTTCGGCCAGGAGAGGCAGGTGCGCTTCCGCTGCGATTACTTCCCCTTCGTAGAACCGGGGGTGGAGGTGGCCGTGGACTGCTTCGTCTGCCAGGGGAAAGGCGTCCATGCAGATGGACAGGGATGCCGTCTTTGCAAAGGGACCGGATGGCTGGAGGTCTTCGGGGCCGGCATGGTCCACCCCCAGGTGCTGCGCAACGTGGGCTACGACCCCCGCCGCTACCGGGGCTTCGCCTTCGGCGGCGGCCTGGAGCGCATCGCCATGCTCCGCTACGGCATAGACGACATCCGTCTCTTCTTCTCCAACGATCTGAGGTTCTTAAGGCAGTTCTAGCTTGCCGATCGAGGACCGGTGGGCAAACTGGTTCAGCTGGGAGGATCGGGCGGAGATCCGCCTAATATCGGAAGGCGAACAAGTGCTGGACTTTTCAGTTCAGTACGTGGCGCGAATCGAGGGGCGGTGGTATCCTATGGTTAGGTTCGACACCGCTCATGGGCACGCACATATGGACATTAGCCGCCCAGATGGGACTCAAGAGACGGTTCCATTGCCGTCTAACCTGGACTATGCCGACCTATTCGACATGGCCGTCGAGGACATCCATCTCAGATGGCGGTCTTACCGAGAGCGTTACGTAAGGTGGCGAGGATGATGGATAGAGAAGAGCAGTTTCGTCGCAACCACGAGTTGTTTCGCATCTTCATGCGAGAAGTCCTAAGCAATCCCAAGATGAGACAGGGCATTCCTCAGGAGGCAGATGTGATTTTTCTGCCTGAACACGACCCGGAGCTGAAAGCGGCCAACCTGGAGCTGGCCGATGCCCTTTCCGCCGAAGGGAAGAAGGTGACCTTTGTCAAAGTCAGTTTGGTGGCCGAAACGATGACGGTGTTCGTTCCGAGGCTGGAGCTGCTTGAGAGCGCCTAGATCAGGACCACCCCACTTCTAGGGCAACCACTTGAGGTTTTTGGAGCACTTTAGGACAATGGAGGGGGGCAATGCTAACAGAGTATCTTGAAAAAGCGATGAAGCATGCCGTCTACGAAGAGATGGAGGAATGCGGGTTCTTCGGACATATCCGGGAGTTGAAGGGCCCTTGGGCCCAGGGGGCCAGCAAGGAAGAGTGCCAGGCCGACCTGCGCCAGGTGCTCGAAGAGTGGCTAGTGCTGGCCCTCCGAGAGGACGAAGAACTTCCGGAGATAGAAGGCGTCAGCCTGAACTTTGGCGGCAAGCGGTGGACGAAGCGATTAGCCGTCGCGAGCTGATCAGGAAGTTACGGGCTCTGGGCTTTGACGGGCCTTTTCCAGGTGGCAGGCACGAGTTTGTGCGAAGAGGACCGGTACGAATCCCAATCCCAGGCCGCCACCGGGGCGATATACCGGCCGGATTGCTGCGCCGCATCCTACGGGAGGCGGGCATTTCCCTCGAGGAATGGGAGAAGGCATGACATCCGCCCCTTCTTCCCCAACGACCTCCGGTTCCTGAGGCAGTTTTGATGAGTGAGCAACCTTTCTCCCAACGGCACAGCCTTGCGCCAGCGCCTAGCCCCCAACGGGACGATCATCTGCCTCCCTCGGTACGCGCGGAGCTTGCCATCACTTTCCGGGATTGTGCAAGTGAGGGCCTGTTTGGTGGAACACCTGAGCCTGCCGTACTGGACGAATTGTACAACATATTGTACAACAGGCTGAAGCCGCTAATCTGGAAAGTACTCCAAAGGCAGCCCCCGGGAAACCCGATGGGAGGACCCTGGAACTACTACATCCCAGAACTCATCAACAAGTGCGAGTGGTGGCAGTTTTACGATATCTGTGAGGAGATGTACAAAGTCGCCCTGAAATACGGTAATAAGGAAGGGGGGGGAATCTTCGCTCAGAGGGCCAACGCGCTCTTCGCTCGTGAAGGCGTAGCGTGGCGGTTCTCGGGGGGAAGCATTGAGCGGGCGTACAATCCGCTTGTTGCTGAAACATTGGAGCAAGCCCGGACGCTCCTACAAGACCCGAAATACGAGGGGGCAGACGAGCACTTTCAGAAAGCCCTGGATCACCTCAATAGGCGGCCAGAACCCGATAAAGAGAATTGCGTGAAAGACGCGGTAGGCGCTGTGGAGGCAACCGCCAGGATCATCTGCGGCGACCCCAAGGCGAAGTTGTCAGACATCCTTGGCAAAGAGCCTTTCAGGTCGGGAATCCACCCGACGCTCAGGGTGGCGATCGAAAGGCTTTATGCATATCGGGGAGACGTCGGAGGTGTGGCCCACGGCCAGGTAGGCCCGTCGCAGGTTGGGATTGAGGAAGCCAACTGGGCCCTCACCATGGCGGCTGCGACCATTCTTTACCTCTCCGACAAGTTTGGGCAACGGACAAAATGAGGATCCCCCTTTCGTGGCTTGGCGACTACGTTGACCTGGCCCTGCCCCTTGAGGCGCTCTGCCACCGGCTGACAATGGCCGGCCTGGAGACAGCGCCGTCCGATGGAGGACGGGTGCTGGAGTCTGAGGTCACCCCCAACCGGCCGGACTGGCTCTCCGTGTTAGGAGTGGCCTGGGAGATCGCCGCCCTCTGCGAGATGAAGCTCCGCCTGCCAGACACCGCTTACCAGGAACTCGGAGCGGCCATAGACGAGTCCGTAGACATAACCATAGCCGATCCCGACCTTTGTCGTCGCTACTCCGCGAGCCTGGTCAGGGGTGTGAGTGTCGGGCCTTCACCACGGTGGATGCAGGAGCGTCTCCTGGCCGCCGGTATGAGGCCCATCAATAACATCGTTGATATAACCAACTACGTGATGCTGGAGTACGGACAGCCCCTCCATGCCTTCGATTGGGACAAGATAAAAGGCGGCAAGGTCATCATCCGCAGGGCCGGGCAGGGCGAGCGCCTAACAACCCTGGACGGGGTGAACCGGGCGCTCACACCTGAGATACTGGTCATCGCCAGCGCTAAAGAAGCCATCGCTGTGGCGGGGGTCATGGGAGGCTCCGATACGGAGGTCTCTGAGGCAACTACCAACATTCTGCTGGAGTCGGCCAGTTTCAGCGGACGCAGCGTCAGGCGTACCTCCCAGAAGCTGGGGATGCGCACTGAAGCATCCATCCGTTTCGAGAGGGGTATAAGCGCCGGACTCACCGTTCCGGCCCTCCGCAGGGCAACCCGGTTGTTCTTGGAGATAGCAGGGGGTCAGGCCGCTAGGGACGTAAAGGACCTCTACCCGTCGCCTCAGGAATGCCCGGAGATAAGGATATCGCAGGACGACCTGAGCCGTACCTTGGGGGTAGATTGGGCGCTGGAACAGGCACGGCGGGCGCTGGAGCTACTGGGCTTCGCCACCCGCAATGAAGGGGCGGCCCTGGTAGTCCAGCCCCCTCTTCACCGCACCGACGTCATGCTAATGGAGGACGTGGTCGAGGAGGTAGCCCGGATCATCGGCTATGACGCCATACCCACAACCACACTGCGCGGACCGTTACCGGAGCCAAAGGAAGACCCGCTACGCTCCCTGGAAGAAGAAGTGCGAGATATCCTTACTGGCTATGGCCTCCAGGATATTATTACCTACAGCCTTATTGGTAGCCGGGCACTGGAGCAGGTACGCTACAGAGGACCGGAACCCATACGGTTGGCCAACCCCATGTCCCGTGAGCAGGAGGTCCTGCGCCCCACACTACGGACCAATCTCCTGTCCGGACTGGCCACCAACCAGCGCTATGGAGAGGAAGGGGTATGGCTCTTCGAGGCAGGCAAGGTATTCTGGCCCAGGGAAGGAGACCTACCAGACGAGAGGCGTGTGGTAGGAGCCGCCATCTGCGGACCTCTGGCGGATAGGTCATGGCTGAAGAAACAGCGGGAGGTGGACTTTTATGTCGCCAAAGGCTTGATAGAGGGCCTTCTTGGGCACCTGGGCGTCCAGGGCGTCTTTGAGCCTGCCGGTGACCCCTTCTTCATCGAAGGCCGGGCTGCCTCGGTTCAAGCAGGTAACGTCAATCTCGGCGCGGTAGGGGAAGTGCATCCTGTAGTTCTGGAGCAGTTCGATCTCCAGCCCAGGGCAGTCTGCTACTTCGAGATTGATCTAGAGCGTCTACTGCCCCATTTCCGCCACGTTCAGCGCTTCCAAGACCTGCCCCGTTACCCGGCGGTATCCCAGGACCTGAGCATTCTATTGGACAAAGGAGTCGCTTCCGGTATGGTGCTGGAGATTGTCCAGTCCTTCAGCCTGGTTCGCCGGGTCACCATTTTTGACGTGTTCACCGGCGAGCAATTGCCGCCGGGCAAGAAGTCCCTGTCCTTCTCTATCCTCTACCAATCACCCGAGCGCACGCTCACCGACGAAGAAGTGGCCTTGGTCCACCGGAGCATCGTGGAGCGGCTGGGGCGGGAGCTGGGGGCGAGCCTGCGCGGCTAGGGCATTTCGGATCATCGGTAGGGGCGGGTTTGAAACCCGCCCCCATGCGCCCGGGCAGGTCGCGGCCTCTGGGGCTACCAATTCTCAACGGATGGGTGGGCATGCTCGGGCAAACTGTTCCTGACCACAGCCCAACCAGGACCTCCAACCAAACTCTAACCAGATTCTAACCCAGAACCCCTTGCCTGGCGCAAGCTGTTCCCAACCGGCAAAATTAATGATAATATAGAGTTAGGTGGCAAAGTCTGATTCTTTCCTTTCAGCCACTAGCAGCCTGGCTGCGATTGTTCTCGCCGGAGGCCTCAGTTCCCGGTTGGGCACTGATAAGGCTTTTCTGGTGTTAGATGGCCAGACCCTGCTGGAGCGAACCGCCTCTATATTGAGTGGTGTTACTCAGGCTGTACTAATAGTAACCAGCCAGAAGGGTCGAAAGCGCATCGAGGAGAGCAGGCTAGAATTTGGTCAAATGACCTCTTTGGTTACGGACCTTTACCCTGGCAAGGGGTCATTAGGCGGAATATACAGCGGATTGGCGATGTCGCCGGCGTTCTATAACCTGGTAGTCGCCTGTGACATGCCTTTTCTTAACCAGCGCCTATTGGCCTATATGGTAAAACAGGCGCCAGGCTCGGATGTGGTAATACCTCGCCTGGGGAATGTCCTTGAACCTCTACATGCCATCTACTCGAAGAACTGTTTGGGACCGATGAAGGGCCTGCTGGATAGCGACAATTTGAAGATCATTGACTTATTCCCCCAAGTGCGAGTCCGATATATCGAAGAGGGTGAGATAGAGCCCATGGACCCCCATAAGCTAAGCTTTTTCAATATCAATAACGCCTCAGACTTGGTGCGAGCCACTGAGCTTGGGGCTTCCCAGGAGGCGGACTAAGTAGCGATGCTAAGCGTCGAAGAAGCGCTGGAAAAGATTCTGTCCAACGTCGGGAGGTTGGAGCCTGAGGAGAGGCCACTCCTGGAGTGCTTGGGACAGGTACTGGCCGAGGATATCCGTTCCAGCTTCAATATCCCTCCCCTGGACAACTCAGCCATGGATGGCTATGCGGTACGGGCCATCGACACACTTGGAGCCAGCGAGGTTCGCTTCAAGAAACTACAGGTGATAGGGGAAGTCGCCGCCGGTTACCTTTTTCAGGGTCGGATGGGGACAGACCAGGCCGTACGGATCATGACTGGCGCCCCTGTGCCGGCCGGGGCCGACGCGGTAATAGAATACGAGGAGACCTCCGAGGGCCGGGGCCAGGCCTGGAAAGGCGCCGCCAAGGGTACCACTGTGGACATCTTCAAAGAAGCGTTTCCTGGAATGAACATCAGGCTTGCCGGAGAGGATATATCGGCCGGGGCACTGGTCTTTTCCCAGGCGACAGTATTGCGCCCCCAGGAGATGGGCGTGCTGGCCTCTCTGGGCCGGGCCAAATTACGGGTCTTCCGACGCCCTCTTGTCGCCATTCTGGCGACCGGGGACGAACTAGTTGAAGTAGGAAAGCCGTTGGGTCCAGGCCAGATATACAACAGCAATACCTATAGCATCGCCGGACAGGTCCTCAAATACGGCGGGGTGCCCCGGCTCCTCGGCATA
>JAUYDP010000175.1 GCA_030691805.1 Dehalococcoidia bacterium
CAAAGACCTGCCGGACCAGTGTTGCCAGGCGTGGCAACAGGCATCGTCCCTGACAATCCCAACGGATTATCGGATTTCCGACCAGGTGGTCATACTGGGCCTGGGCGGGTCGGCTATTGGTGGGGACCTGCTACGCGATGCTGTGGCGCAGGAATGTCCCGTCCCAATACGGGTTATTCGGGATTATGGGCTGCCGGCTGATGTCGGGACCAGGTCCCTGGTTATCGGCTCGAGCTACTCGGGAGAAACGGAGGAGACGCTCTCCGCCTTTCAAGAAGCTTCAAGAAGGGGCGCTCGACTGGCAGTAGTGGCCGGAGGGGGCCGCCTGAAGCAAGAAGCTCGAAGCCGACGGCTACCCTTGCTCACAATAGATTACCAGAGCGAGCCTCGCGCTGCCCTGGGATATGGATTCTTTCTCCTCCTGGGGCTGCTCCACAACCTGGGAATGATAAGTGACCGGTCCAAGGACCTGGAGGAGGTGGGCCGGGTCCTAGCAGATATCATGCTCCGGATGGACCGGGAGACACCCTTAAATGTCAATCCGGCGAAACAACTTGCCGTCAAGCTTCAAGGCCGGCTGGCGGTGGTCTATGGGGCGGGAATACTGGAAGCGGTCGCCCGCCGTTGGAAGGGCCAGATCAACGAGAACGCCAAGACTTGGGCCTTCTTCGAGGTTTTCCCCGAGCTTAATCATAATTCCGTGGTGGGCTATGAGCTTCCCCGAGACTTGGCCCAGCGCATTCTGGTCGTTCTCCTTTACTCCTATCATCTACACCCCCGGATAATAAAGCGCCACCACGTCACGGAAGAGCTGCTACGAAAGAAGGGAGTAGACTTCGAGGTGGTGAAGTCTGAGGGAAACAGCGTCCTTAGCCACATGATGAGCAGCGTGCTTATTGGAGACTACGTTAGCTATTACCTGGCGATATTGAATGGGGTGGACCCCACGCCGGTTGAATCAGTCTCTTTTCTAAAAGAGAGGCTGAAGTCCATTGACTGAGGCGTCACGTCGGCATATAATGGGCTGTAATGGAGGTTGAACGAGGGTGAGAGATTGCTAGTCTCGTGGCCCGGGAGAGGATGAAGCGCCATTGGCAGTGCCATGGTGCTTTTTTAATTTATATAAGGAGTAAACCAAAGCATGAATTCCAGTATAATCAGCAAGATGGAGAAGGCCAAGCGTTACATCCAGGAACGCAACCGCATCACCTTTTCCCTGTTTGAGGCTGAATTCCACGGGGAACATGATAATTACCGTTTGAGCTATAAAGAAAACCGCTGGAATTGCTCATGTAACTTCTTCGGGACTTGGAATGTATGTAGCCACACCATGGCACTCCAGAAGCTGCTCTCAGACATGCTGCCCAAGGGCACGTTGCCCCACGAGATATCACTGGAACCTGCGCTTCCGCATTCTCGATAAGTTCGGTAGCGGACTGGTGAACTCTGCTGCTCGTAAGGGTGATGCCCGGTCGCGCGGCGGGCAGGTGCAGGCGCTTAACATACTCCGTGACATTTTGTAACCTGCAGGGAAGGCTCTTGAGCCCCCCTACCTCAAAGGTTAGACGGAGAGTGTCGGATAATCGGATAGGAGAGGCTTTCTAGCCCCTTCCGGCGGGCCTAGAAAGGCCCGCCTATCGAGCGAAAACGGCCGTCGTTCAACGGTCTCAAGCGAACCGTTGATTGTTTTCCTTGAGCGGGCAATTGATTATTCAAAAAGCCGCGCTGGCTTAGCCGGTCAATTTGACGCCAGCACCCCGATGTGCTATTGTCTAGTCCAGAAACCTGGTCCCTTTAAATCAGTCCGGAGAGGCTGGTAAGGAAAGGCCAATAATGCTGGCAAACGGGCCCAAAAGTGCCCCGAATCCAAGCAAGACCCCCCTTCTTGCCGGTCCTCGAAGGCAAGGAGGTTTTTTTTGCCTGCCGAGGGGGCGTTTTACCGCAGAGGCGCAGAGAGCACAGAGGTTTTCATATGTTTTTGATTTCTGCAGCAATGGGTTTCCTGGCAGCAGCATCTCTACCTTTTCCCACCGTCAGCGCGAAGACGCCGATGCGCAATAGAGAAAAGAAAGAAGAAACTCTGCGTCCTCTGCGTCTCTGCGGTGAATCGTCATACAGTAGGAGGTAGCCCGTGCGGGAAAAAGAGCTGATGAACGAAGCGGATATGCGGCGCGGACTCACCCGTATTGCTCATGAGATTATCGAACGAAACCAGGGGGTCCAGGAGCTGGCAATAATCGGAATGCGCACACGGGGAGTCCCTCTGGCCCACCGTTTGGCGTCGCTGCTGGAGTCTCTTGAGGGGCATCCTGTTCCTGTGGGTTCCCTGGATGTTACCCTCTACCGGGACGACCTCAAGCTACGGGGGGTCCGTCCAAGGCTACAGCGCACCCATATCCCAATAGATATCCAGGGCAAGCGGGTTATCCTCGTGGACGACGTGCTCTACACAGGACGAACCACCCGGGCGGCCCTGGATGCGCTGATAGACCTGGGGCGCCCGAAGTGCGTTCAGCTCGCGGTTATGGTGGACCGCGGCCACCGGGAATTACCAATTCGCCCGGACTATGTAGTGAAGAACGTGCCTACTTCCGTCCATGAAGAGGTGAAGGTGCGAATTCAGGAGGTAGACGGCGTGGACCAGGTAATCATAATGGGGAGGGGGGTAGATGGCTAATCGCATCTCTGTCGCAGACCTTACCGCGCCAACCGAGACCTTCCGCCCGCACGTCTTGGACCTGGACGATTTCAGCCCACGGGAAGTGGAGGTGGTCTTTGAAGCCACCGATGTTATGAAGGAGGTCCTGGGCCGGGAGATCAAGAAGGTCCCTGCACTGCGGGGAAAGACCCTGGTCAACCTTTTCTACGAGGCCAGCACCCGTACACGGGTCTCCTTTGAGCTAGCCGCCAAGAACCTCAGCGCCGATGTCGTCAATATCGCCGTCTCTGGCAGCAGTGTCGCCAAGGGCGAGTCCCTGCTGGATACCATCCGGACCCTCCAGGCCCTGGGAGCGGATATGATCGTTATGCGTCATTCCCAGGCCGGCGCCCCTTATCTGGTGGCCCGCCACGTCAAGAGCTGTGTGCTGAACGCCGGAGACGGCTGGCACGCTCATCCCTCTCAGGCCCTGCTTGACCTTTATACCATGCGCGAGCGGCTTGGGCGGCTGGAAGGGCTGAAGGTGGTTATCGTAGGAGATATTTTGCACAGCAGGGTGGCCCGCTCCAACATCTGGGGTCTGACCGCCGTCGGCGCCCGCGTTGTCCTTTGCGCCCCGCCAACCCTTATCCCCTTCGGCCTGGGCCGGGCGGAATACCCGCTGCCAGAGGTGGAGGTGGAATACAACCTGGACCGGGCTATCGAGGGAGCGGATGTAGTAATGGCCCTGCGCATCCAGAAAGAGCGCCACAAAGAGGGCCTGCTGCCGGATTTGCGGGAGTACGTGCGCCTATATCAGATAGACAGGACCCGATTGGCCAGGGCCAAGCCCCATGCTCTCTTGATGCATCCAGGCCCCGTGAATGAAGGAATCGAGCTAGCGGCCGATGTCGTTACCTGCGCCCAGTCGGTGATACAAGAACAGGTTGCCAATGGTGTGGCGGTGCGCATGGCCCTTCTGTATCTGATGGGTGGCGGTGGAGGTGGGGCGTGAGCCTGGTCATCAAGGGAGGACGCCTGCTGGACCCCAGCCAAGGCCTGGACATAAGGGGTGACCTGTTGGTGGAAGGAGGGCGAATCGCCGCGCTGGGCGCACCGGGATCTCTTACCGCCGACGAGGTATTCCAGGCGGAGGGCCTGGTGGTCTGCCCCGGCTTCATTGACCTGCATTGCCACCTGCGGGAGCCTGGGTTCGAGGAGAAGGAG
>JAUYDP010000219.1 GCA_030691805.1 Dehalococcoidia bacterium
GCGAGGCATGCCTCGCCCCACTGGTTGGGGTTGTCCCTCTTGCGGTTTCTTTGGCGCGCGGCCTCATCTACTGATGGTGAGCGCCAAGCAAATGGGTTCTTGCGCGTGCATTGGGGACGGACTGGCGAGGCATGCCTCGCCACTACAGGGGCCGCGAGGCGGCGGACAAGTGGCCCGTCTTAGGCGATGAAATGGCAGTGAGCGAAGAGTTGGCGGTCCTCCAGGAGGTGGCGCGTCGTCTGGAGAAGGCGGGGCTGCCCCATATGGTCACGGGATCGTTAGCCGTTAGCTTCTACGGCAAGCCTCGGATGACCAGGGGTATAGATATTGTGTTGGTGGTCGGAACAGACGACGCTGAAAAGATCCACGAGTTGTTTTCCGAGGATTTTTATATGGACCAAGATGCCGTTAGAGAAGCGATCGTACGTCGCAGCCTGTTTATCATAATACATTATGCCTCTGTAATAAAAATAGACTTCATAGTACGCAAAGATGAGACTTACCGGCTTGAGGAGTTCCAACGAAGACGCCACGTTGTTATGGAAGGGGTAGAACTTTCCATCGTAGCACCTGAAGACCTGATACTCTCCAAGCTAGTTTGGGCAAAAGAGAGCCACTCAGAGTTACACTTGAGGGACGTGAGCAACGTCTTGTTCAGTTGCTCGGATTTGGACAAAACATATATAGAGCAGTGGGCCAAACGCCTTAGCGTTGAAAGCCTGTACAAGCAGGTCTTGGGATGAACGATACCAGTCCAGAAATGGAGCGACGGTTCGAAGAGATGCTTATGGCCCGCTCCAGAGAGGAGCGCCTGAAGATGGCCTTTAGTATGTATGAGACCGCCCGTCGCCTCGTGCTGGCTTCGCTCCGTGAGCAAAACCCGGAGGCTACCCCTGCTGCCCTGCGCAGGGGCCTCTTCCTCCGTTTCTATGGCGATGATTTCAGCCAAGAGGAGACCGAGCGTATCCTGGCGGCCTTGGATAAAACGTAGGGGCGCACAGCAGTGCGCCCCTACAGCATACTTAGTCCCTTACGACTGAAATCGTGCGCGGACCGCGCATGAATTCTTGGTCAACCGAGCGCAGCATTTTGGTTCCGGCTACGCCGGGTTAGGATAGGGGTAACTTGGACCGGAGGGCTGCAAACCCGAGGTAGGGGCGCACGGCTGTGCGCCCCTATAGCATGATTGGGTTAGGGGTAGCCTGAACCGGATCAGGTGCTAGCGCGAAGTCGTGACCTTGATTTGCTTGGGCTTGACCTCTTCCGCCTTGGGAAGCGTGAGTGTCAGGACACCATGCTCGAACTTGGCTTCGGCCTTATCCGCCACCACCGGCATTACGATAGTCACCGAACGGCAGAAAGTCCCGTAACGGCGCTCCTGAAGGATGTAGTCCTCTTGCTTGACGGTCTGGTCGGCCTTGACCTCTCCCTTAATGGTCAGCAGGTCACCGGTAATAGTGATCTCCACGTCTTCCGGCTTGATGCCAGGCAGGGAAGCCGTAACCACCACCTCATTACCAGTTTCATGGATATCGAATGGCATAGCGCTCTCTTTGGCGAGAAAACGGGTGGTAGGTCGGATAAAGCTCTCCTGGAAGAGCCGGTCCATAGCATCCCTCAGGCTGACCATATCCTGGAACGGTTCCCAGCGTGTGATTGCCATTTCTGATGTCTTGCTTCAGTCTTCATTTATATTATAGGAGGCTTGTGTTAGAATAATCACTGAGAAAAATTAGAATTAGGTTAGAGCGCCCCTATGAAGTTAAAGGAGAAGGCATCCTCTGAGAGAGCCGAGGAGGGAGTGCCGGAGATCCAGGGGGTACTCCGTTCGGCCGTCTCCAACATAGTACGCGCGCTGGGCAGCTTTGCGGGAGTTGTAGCCCTACTTGACGAAGCCAAAGGGCAGCCCTTCCAGTTGGCCAGCTATGGCCTGAACAAGAAATCGCTGGCCCATATCGGCCAGCTTATTGACGAGGCCATCCCTCAATTGGAGGCTGGCGCCACTTCCTTGAAGGTACTAACAGGACTCAGCCGCCAGTTTCTTGTGGATAGTGCGGCCTCGGCCCTGGGCCGGTTCTATGTCGTGGCACTCCCGCTTAGAAACGAGGGCCGTCTTGCTGGACTTCTCTTTCTGTTTCACCCTTCTGAGAACCCCCATCTCATCACGGAGCACCCAGCCGTCTATAATATCATCCTGGATGAGGTTGGGATCGTAATCCAGAATGCGCGCTTGGTCCAGAGGCTCATCGAGGAAAAGCGCTGGTTAGAGGCAGTTATACGACACAGCGCGGACGGGATATTGATTGTAGACCAGGACCAACGTATTTTGGGGTTCAACCCTGCCCTGGAAAGAATGGTTGGGTGGAGGCCCGAAGAAGTAAAGGGCCGGCCGTGCCAGGAGTTCCTGATGGCGCGGGCTTCCAATGCGGGCGAGGATATTCTGCCGTTCCTTAAACCGGATGGTTTAACCGCTTCCGTGCCGGTCGAGGCGGTCATCTTGACCAAGGATAACCGGCAGGTCAACGTAGAGGCCAATTACGCGGCTATTCAGGGCAGGCCTGGTGAAGTCTTGGGGGGCGTTATCGGCCTGCGTGATATCACCGCCCGCAAGGAGGCCCAAGAGCTACAGTCCACCTTCCTGTCTGTGATTTCCCACGAGCTGCAAACTCCGATCGCTATTATTGAGGGTTACGCCGGTCTGCTGAGCGAGCAAGGACTGGAGCTTCCCAAGGACCAAGTGAAACAGAAGCTGGGTGTAATAAAAGAGGAAAGCAGGCTGCTGAGTAAGATGGTGGAGAACCTGCTGTATGCCTCCCGTATCCAGGCTGGAGGCCTAGAGTTGCGCCGGGAGCCGGTTGACCTGCCGACTATGGTGCGCCGGTTGGCGCAGCGGATGGGTCATATCAGCAAAGGGCACGCGATAGAGGTGGACTTTCCGTTAAGCTTCCCAACTGTAACGGCAGACTACGAGCGAGTGCAAGAGGTGCTGACCAACTTGATAGACAACGCCATGAAGTATTCGCCTAAGGGGGGTGCGATCCGTTTGGAGGGAGAAGTGCGAAGCTCTGAGGTGGTGGTAAGCGTGGTGGACAGCGGACCTGGTATACCGGAGGTAGAGAGGGAGAAGGTCTTCGATCGGTTCTTCCGAAGGGATGGGGGTAAAGCGAATATAGCCAAGGGCACAGGGCTGGGTCTCTTCATCTGCAAGGCCATTGTCGAAGCACATGGCGGAAGAATCTGGGTGGAGCCGGCTCTTGGCGCAGGGTCCCGTTTCCGCTTGACCTTGCCCAGATTGGAGCCGGCAGCCCTCCCGGCCATTGCGCCAAATATGTTCGTGGTAGGGACCAGGAAATGAGAGCATCGGTACTGGTGGTAGATGATGAACCGAGAATACTGGATATTATACGACTGACCCTTGAGCGCGAGGGGTTCGACGTCTTCGAAGCCTTAGATGGCTACACAGCCCTGGAGAGAGCACGTCAGATTATCCCAGACATCGTGCTTCTGGACCTCATGTTGCCCGACATCGACGGCTATGAAGTGCTGAAGGAGATACGGTCCGTTTCCAACGTGCCCGTGATTATTTTAACCGTTAAAGCTGACGAAGCTGACAAGGTGAGAGGTCTGGAGCTAGGGGCCGATGACTATATCACTAAGCCTTTCGGGCACCGGGAGCTAGTGAGCCGCATCAAGGCGGTATTGCGCCGGACTGAGGTGGGCGCTCCCTCTGGCAACGGCCAGATCCGCGTAGACGATAATCTAACTGTGGATTTTGACAAACGGGAGGTGCTGGTCCGCGGAGAGCGGGTTAAGCTTCGCCCAACTGAGTACCGGCTCCTTAATCATTTGATGAACAACTCCGGCAAGCTGCTCACCCATTACGCCCTACTGTCCAGGGTTTGGGGGCGAGAATACCGGGATGACACTCAACTCCTCCGACTGTACATAACGTATCTTCGACAAAAGATAGAGCCGGACCCTTCTCACCCCAAATACATCATCAATGAGAGGGGGTTGGGCTACCGCTTTATGGAATTCACTCACCCAGACCGGACCAGGCATGGATGAGCGCTGTGAATGGCACGAGAGCCGGCTCTAATATGATTCTAATATTTTTCAGGTATTGTTCTAATTGATGCCTGGCTATTCTTAAATAAAGGGAGTGCCTGGCTCAAAGTGGCCGGAGGTATAAAGAAATAATGGTCTTAAAACGACGTTTGACTCTAGTAACCCTGGTGCTGCTAGCGGCAATATTGTTGACCGGCTGCCTGTCCAGGATTCCTGCCATTAACCCAGTCTCTGAGCAGCCAGCCAGGGAGGTGTCCTCACCGGCATCGCCCGGCCGGGCGCCCCAGGAGGTCCCGCCTCTAACCGGAATACTCGTGACGTATGAGGAAACCGTTATTGGCGTGACCAAGGCAACCAGGCCAGGAGTAGTCAACATCAGCACTACGTTGGTTAGCACCGACCAATTCCTCCAGCCTGTGCCTGAGCAGGCCACTGGATCAGGTTTCGTAATTGATCAGGCCGGCCATATCGTGACGAACAATCATGTGGTAGAGAACGCCGAAAAGCTTGAAGTGACCTTCGCTGACGGCAGCACCGCCGAGGCCAAGCTCGTGGGACGCGACCCCAGCAATGACCTGGCCGTGGTAAAAGTGGATGTTCCGGCCGGGACGCTATATCCTCTGAAGTTGGGTGATTCCAGCGCCCTACAGGTTGGGCAGTTAGCGATAGCAATCGGCAGTCCCTTCCGCTTGCAAGGAACGGTAACCACTGGGGTGGTCAGCTCTCTGGGCAGGGACTTGCGGGCCGGCAACGGGCGCATCATCGGCGGGGTTATTCAGACGGACGCCGCTATCAATCCAGGGAACTCCGGCGGTCCCCTTTTGAACTCCTCTGGGGAGGTGATTGGCGTCAATAGCGCCATTTTCAGCCCCAGCGGGGGCAACGTGGGAATCGGGTTCGCTATCCCCGTGAACACGGTAAAGCGGTGGGTCCCGGAGCTGATATCTCAGGGCCGGGCACGCCACCCTTATCTGGGAGTTTCCGGACAGACTATCACACGTGACCTGGCCAAGGCTCTGAACCTTCCAGTACAGGAAGGAATACTCCTGGCTCAAGTGGTGCAGGGTACCCCGGCGGCGAGCGCCGGT
>JAUYDP010000246.1 GCA_030691805.1 Dehalococcoidia bacterium
TTTCCAGTATTCACGCCGGCCCGGTACCGCCGCTGCCCGGATGGCGGGCGCTGTCCCCGCCAGGACTGCGGCAAGCCGGAGCGAGCGCATGTTATTGCTGGCGGCCGTAGCGACCGCGGCCTTCCGCCAAAAAATTCTGGGTATCACAATGGACGTCCTCTTCGAGGAAGAGGTCAAGGAGAAAACCGGCTCCTGGCGGGGACTCACCGACAACTACCTGGAGGTAGAGGTCCGGTCCGATCTCCCCCTGGCTAACCAGATTCGTAGCGTCAGACTCGATGAACTACGGGATGAGACTCTTATGGGGACTATAGTCAGCGATGCCAACAGTCACAACTGAATGTCTTTTCTGCCGCATTATTGCGGGAGAGATCCCCAGCGAAATGGTCTATCAGAACCAGGACCTGGTAGCCTTCCGTGACAAGTACCCCAAGGCGCCGACCCATATACTGGTCATGCCTAAGGAACACATACCGTCCCTTTCCCTGGTAGAGGACCGGCACTCCGACCTTCTAGCCCGTATGGTGCTCCTGGTAAACCAGTTGGCGAAGGAGCAGGGAGTAGCCGAACAGGGATACCGGCTCGTGGTGAACGCCGGCCCCTGGGGCGGACAGGCAGTACCACACCTCCACTTCCACCTTATCGGAGGGAAACCATTGCGATGGGAGCACTAGATGGTATTTAGACCCCTGGGGCCTACTATTATCAAGCGGGAAACCATACTTATTATGAAAGGGGAAAGATGAACATCTTCAACCGGGCGCTGGGTACCCTATTTTCGGTGGTCCTAGTAGTTGGCGGGCTTTCCGCCTTCTTCTTAACGCTGGCAGCCCCTAACGAGACCACCTCATACGTTCAAAGCTGGGCCTTATATCTATCCGACCAGGTGACCTTCGGCAACCGGCTGGCCGTGGGACTGGGCGCCGCCATTGCCACGATCGCTGGAGTGCTCATCTTTCTGCTGGAAGCGCCAAGGAGGAGCAGCACTACCGTCCAGCTAAAGAAGGTGACCGGCGGTGAGGGGATCTTGAGCATCGGGGCAATTGCCCAGCGTGTGCAGCACGACATCGAGCTCCTGGGAGGCGTGCGGCGGGCCAAGCCACTGGTAATTGGTCGTGGCAAGCGGGTTGATATTCGCGTAGATTTGACTACGGACCCGTACGTGGAAGCCGCCCCAAAGACTCAGGAGGTCTGTCAGGTCATCCGGGACAACGTGGAGGCGCAGATGGGCGTGCGGGTGCGGCGCATCAGTGTTCGAATCACCCATGATACCATCCCCAACGGAGCGCCAAGCCGCCATACCCCAGATGCGGTCTAAGTGTCCATAACCAAGGTCAGTTTCCTGGCTGGACCTATCTTAATTGAGGGGATGCTACACCTGCCAGAGGTAGCGTCCGCTGGTCCAGCCGTGGTGGTGTGTCATCCCCATCCCCTATACGGGGGAAATATGCATAACCTGGTGGTGGCGCAGATATGCCGCTGCCTGAACGAGAACGGGATAGCCGCCCTGCGCTTCAACTTCCGGGGCACGGGGGCCAGCCAGGGGTCGCATGGAGAAGGTATCCTGGAACGTGAAGACGTGAAGGGCGCCCTCTCCTACCTGGAATCTCTCCAAGCGGTAGACACGGCGCATATGGGTGTTGCCGGGTATTCCTTCGGAGCTTTCGTTGCCCTGGCCGCCGGCGCCGAAGACAGCCGGGCCAAAGCCATGTGCGGGGTCGCCCCTCCCATGGCCCATGCCGATATCTCATTTCTAAAAGCCACTACCAAACCCAAGTTCTTCATCTTCGGCAGCCGCGACGAGATAACCCCCCTGGAGCCATTCCTGGCCCTCTACGCCGAGCTAAAGGGGGATAATCGCTATGAGGTGGTCCAGGGGGCAGACCACTTCCTCTTCGGCTACGAAGAGTTGGTGGCCGAGTCGGTAGCGGAGTACTTCGCGGGGAAGCTGTAGCTCCCAACCACACAAGCCCCGCCCGTGCTTGGTGGTGCTTAAGTAGTGCTTCGATAGTTATTCGATGGTGGTTCAATAGTTGTTCAATGGTGGTTCACTATATCTATTCCGTTAGGACGTAGTGCGGGGGCTTGTCCCCTGCGTAACCCTTTGGGATAATCAAGACGTAGTGCGGGGGCTTGTCCCCTGCTGGGGGTGTCGGGAGGGGCTACTCGCGACGAACGACACCTTCACCTAAAAATACAAATATTAACTAACCAATTACGGCGTTCGTTCATTCCGGCAAGGTAATCTGAAAAGGAGGACAACCATGGAGACCCGTTCCTATGATGTAATTGTCGTCGGGGCAGGCGGAGCAGGGGTAACGGCCGCCGCCAGCGCCGCTCGGGCGGGCGCCCGTGTGGCCATCCTATCCAAAGAGCCGGTGGGGTGCGGTAACACCCGCATCGCTTACGGCGGATTCGCCGGAGTCGGCATGGTCCCAGAAGACAACCCCGAAGAGTTCTTCCGGGACATAGTGGCGGGCGGCGAAGGCCTCGGCAATCCCCAATTGACGCGGGATTTCACTAAAGACGCCAGGAAGGGTCCATGCGTTGCCGAGGGAATGGGGCACATCTTCCGTCGAGACCAGGAAGGTGATGTTAAGGGACCCGTAATTGGAAGGGCCGGCGGCCACCGTTTCCATCGCGGTTTGTCCAGCCCGGCCCAGGGAGTCTCCTTAGGTGGTATGCTGCATAATGCCGCTTTCGGCGCCGGAGTGGAGATACTGGAGGAGGTGGTGGCCTTCCGGCTTATGGGACAGGACCGGGTCAATGGCCTGCTGGCCTATACTTTGCGAGATGGACGTGTGTTGGCACTGAATGCCGGGACGGTGGTGCTGGCCTGCGGCGGGGCCGGATGGCTCTTCTACCCCCATACCGACTGCGTTCGTTCGTCTACGGGCGACGGCTTTGCCCTGGCCCTGGAGGCGGGAGCCGAATTGATGGGCATGGAGTTCTTGCAGTTCCTGCCCTTCTCCGTAACCCATCCGCCCTCCTACACCGGCATCTTCCTGGGCGAGCCTTCCTCGACGGGGCCCAACGGGCGGCTGGTCAACGGCAAGGGCGAGACGGTGATGACCAACATGATGCCCAAGACCAGGTCCCAGGTGGCCAGGGTGGTGGCCCTGGAAATCAACGCCGGCAATACTACACCCCACGGGGGCATCAGCCTGGACGTCACCCCCAACCTGGAGACCCCCCAAGGTAGAAAGGCCTGGGAATCCATGAACGCCACGGGGCTTCTGGATCAAGCACGATTGATCTATGGCGAGCGGGCCTATCGCTGGGAGGAACCCTGGGATGTGGCCCCTACCGCCCACTTCAGCGCCGGAGGCGTCCGCATTGACCGGGACTGCCGCTCGACCATCCCAGGGCTATACGCCGCCGGAGAGGTATCCGGGGGCGTGCACGGCGCCGACCGGCTCGGAGGCACCGCCCTGACCGAGGTCTTTCTCTTCGGCTGGAAATCAGGGAAACGAGCCGCCGCCGAAGCCGCCAGCCTGGGGTCTTCACAGGTTGACTCCAGGGAGGCCGAAGAGCAGGCCAGCAGAGTTGAAGCGCTCTTCGGACGGAAAGGGGGAAACCGCCCTATTGCCCTTATCCGCCGCCTCCAGAAGGTCATGTGGGATAAGGTTGGCGTGGTGCGGACTGACGAAGGCCTGCGCCAGGCCCTCCAGGAGTTTGACCGCATCCGGGACGGCGCCCAGGACCTCCAGGTCCGGTCCGGTCGCACCTTCAATACCGAAGTGGCCGAGGCGCTGGAACTGGAGATGATGCTGGCAACAGGCCGGGCCATGGCCAAATCGGCCCTGGAACGCCAGGAGAGCCGGGGGGGCCACGTCCGCCTCGACTTCCCGGACCGGGACGACGCTCGCTGGCTGAAGAATATATTCGTCCGGAAGGAAGGGGACAAATTGAGAATCAGAGCAGAAGCGGTCCCCTCTCTGGAGGCGCTATCATGAAGGCTTCTATCAAGGTCTGGCGCTTCGATCCGGACAACGGGGATAAGGGGAACCTGATCCAATACCAGGCGCCCTACCAAGAGGGCGATACCGTGCTACAGGCACTCCTGGACCTTTACGAGCAGGAGTACCCCGTTTGTTTCCGCTTTGGTTGCCGCTTCAAGAAGTGCGGCCTCTGCGCCGTGGAGATCAACGGGCGCCCCCGCCTGGCCTGCCGCACCCCCTTAAAGGACGGTTTGACCATCAGGCCCCTCCGGGCTTTGCCCAACATCCGGGACCTGGTGGTGGACAGGGATCCAGCTTTCTCCGTACTTCTCCCGTACCAGCCCTGGCCGGCGATAGGCGAGCCTCCGGAGCGGTTGCCGCGCCTCACTGAGCCGGTGGAGCACCAGAGGCTGATGGCCTGTAATGAATGCCTGGGCTGCCTCTCCACCTGTCCGACCTACCGGCATGACGACCCGTCCTGTGGCGGACCCTTCCAGTTCGTCAAGCTGGCCCAGGCGCACTTCCACCCCCTGGACCGGATGGACCGCCCCGCCCAGGCCCGCGCGCTCTCCATCGAGAGGTGCGGCTCCTGCCTCAAATGCCGCTGTCTTATTGGAATTCCCATCGTCAAGATGGCCATCCAGCCCCTCCTGGAGGGCGCCCATCAGCCATGAACGGCCTCTCACCCCGAGCCCTGGCCTGGGTCCGGTCACATATCCAAACGAGTCAGGAGTATATCTATCTGAACTCCGGCTACACCGGTCCCAGCCCCAAGGGTGTCGCCGCCGCTGTCCGGGCCTGGAACAGGCGATGGTACGAAAAAGGGTTGACCACACCAATGGCCGTGGAGCAACAGGAGCAGATAGCCGAGGAGGCCCGGCTCCGGATGGCGGGCCTCCTCGGGTGCTCCCCTGGTGAAGTAGCCCTCACAGATAGCACCAGCCACGGGATAGGCCTGGTGGCCGCCGGCCTGGACTGGACGGCAGGAGATGAGGTGGTGGCCAACGATCTGGAGCACCCTTCCGGCCTTCTACCCTGGTTCATGCTCCGGGAAAGGTGGGGAGTGAACGCAAAGATGGTCTCCTTCCCACCCGGAACAGACCCCCTGGAGCGGCTGGCGCTGGCCCTGACACCGCGGACGCGGCTGGTATGTATCAGTCACGTCATGTACTCAACCGGGCTGCTGGTCCCCGTGGAGGAAGTCGCCCGTCTGGCCCATGAGGCCGGCGCCCTCTGCCTGGTGGACGGAGCGCAAGCGGCCGGCAACCTGCTCCTGGACATGGCCGGCTTGGGTTGCGACTTCTACGCGATCCCGGGACAGAAGTGGCTGCTTGGCCCGCCCGGCACGGGGGCCTTATACATCCGGCGTGAGCTTCAGGACCGGGTCTGGCCGGCCCTGATCGGCTGGAATACCGTGGAGTCCTTCGAGATGGATGGAGGCTTCTCCCTCCGGCCGTCGGCCCGGCGGTACGAGGCGGCCACTCAGCCCTATGGATTGCTGGCCGGCCTGGAATCAGCCCTGGCCTTTACCGAAGGACTGGGGCGGGATGTGATCTATAGCCGAATTAGCGGACTGGCGGCCTACCTGCGGGCGAAGTTGTCGGAGATACCCGCAGTGAGGCTGGCGCCCTCTGGCAAATCGGGCCCTTCGGCGCTGGTCTGCTTCAACCTGGCAGGCTGGGAGCCGCAGGAGGTCGTGGACCGGTTGTTGGAGGGCTGGCGCATCGTCTGCCGCAGCATCCCCTACCCGCCCAGCATCCGGGCCTGTCCGCACTTCTTCAATACCGAGGAGGAGATCGACACGCTGGTAGAGGCGCTGGGCACACTGGCCGTCGAAAGCCGATCCGCAGATTAGACGGATTAGCGATAGGGGCGGCATGGCAGTCTTTGTTAGCCGCACACAAGCGGAGGCGAAGAATCTCCTCCCCTTAGAACGACATCTCGCCAAGCCAGCCTGGCGGAACACTGGACATACTGCGCGTAACCTGCTACAAATAAGATAACTCTGAACATAACCCCCAGCACGCCGGAACTACTTGGGGAGGTCAATCCATGCGGTTTCTGATACTGGCTGTGCTCCTGCTTTCATCGGCGGTTCCCGGCCTCACAACGCCCTCGCCGGTGGCGGCGGCCCAGTGTGATTTCGTCCTCGGCTTCAAGTCCCTTCACGATCAGATCCCGATCATAGTAGGGGAATGTACAGAGAACGAGCGGCACGACCCCGTGACGGGCGACGGCTTTCAGCGGACTGCCGGTGGGTTGCTGTTCTGGCGCAAAGCGGACAGCCATACCGCCTTTACCGACGGTTTCCGTACCTGGGTGGCCGGCCCCTTTGGCGCGGAGCAGCGGCTCAACACCGAGCGATTCCAGTGGGAAGCGGTCCAGGAGTTGCGCGAGGCGGAGTACCGCTTGCCGGTAAACGACAACGAGACTCCCATCCGGCTGACGAATGGAGAATACGCCCTTAATGCGCCGCCCGTACGGGTCAGGGCGGGCCTTATCAGCGACCAGGTCGCCGCCGGCGACCTCGACGGCGACGCTGTGGCGGACGTCGTGGCGCCCTTCTTCCTCAATACCGGCGGAAGCGGCACCTTCATCTTCCTTATCGCCATGGTCGACCGTGACGGCGTGCTGACGCAGGCGGGCTGGGCTTTACTGGGGGACCGGATAAAGCTGAACAGCATCACTGTCTTCGGGGATGGGATGATCACCGTCGACATGATCACCCAGGGCCCGGGTGAACCCTTCTGCTGCCCAACCCTGCAGGTGACACGCACGTTCAGGCTGGAAGGAGGGGAGTTGAAGCAGGAGGAGTTGCAGCGATAGCATTCGAACTCCTCGTCACGCATGCTTGACCAGCAGATCCGCCCAGGTTATACGTTAGGAAAGTATGACTGCTGGAGACCATCATGAAAGATAGCAGGCGAGGCGCCCAACTGGTGCGCGTCCAGGAGAAGGGCCAGGTCACCCTACCGGCCGAAGTCCGCAGGAACCTCGGTTTGAAGAAGGGGGACCTGGTCGCGGTAACGCAAACGCCGGAGGGTGTACTGATTACTCCGCAAGAGGTGATCGCTATGCAGGCGCTCGACCGCCTTGGCGAGGCCCTTAGTAAGCGGGGGCTGTCCTTAGAGGAGCTGATCGAGTCGGGACGAGACATACGCGGCGAGTTTATCAAAGAACAGTATGGCATCGTTCCAGAAAAGCAAGATGATTAGGGCTTTTCTGGATAGCAGCGTTCTTATCGCAGGAGCTATCTCCCCTGAACGTGATATAATCCCTTCGGAGGCTTGAGATGCCGTTTCAACGAACTCTGCGGGACCTCTGGAAGGGTAATTCACGGATCCAGCTCATCAAGCTGGTGGCCCAGTTGCCGGTTTATATCAAGCTGCTCTGGGGCCTTTCCAAAGACTCACGGGTGCCGGCGCCGGCCAAGGGGCTGCTCCTGGCCGCCCTGGCCTACGTGCTCTCGCCCATAGACCTGATACCCGACTTCATCCCCGTCCTGGGGCAGCTAGACGACGTGGCGGTCTTTCTGGTGGTCTGGCGGATGTTCCGCAGCCTCTGCCCTCCCGAGGTCTGGGAAGAACATCTCCAACGGATCAGGCTGGGCGAGAGCGA
Organism: Dehalococcoidia bacterium; assembly: GCA_030691805.1. Taxonomy (GTDB): domain Bacteria; phylum Chloroflexota; class Dehalococcoidia; order JAUYDP01; family JAUYDP01; genus JAUYDP01. The sequence continues at coordinate 7,560 of JAUYDP010000246.1, forward strand.
TTTCGACCGGGATTTCGCCTGGCTCAAGGAGCACGCCTCCGGCCTGATTGAATACGTGGACCGGAACCTGGACCGGCTATTGGAGCGACACTGGAAGCCGCGTGACCACGAGGCCCCATGATTGGCCAGCAAGCGTTGACGGGGTCGCGCTTTATCAACCGAGGACCAAAGAAACGGAAGGAGGTCAACAATGGCGGCACAGGTTTACTGTTCGGTGACTTATCGCTCTAGTGGCAACCAGTTTGGGGGTGGCCTACAGGCAAACGCTATCCGCATGGAACGGTCTGGAAAGGACACCCTTCACATCCTTGTATCAGGCGGTGAAGGAAATCTCCGACAATGGTCGCTCTTCATACCTGTAAATGCGTGTCTGGCGCTGGGCAGGGCCATTTCAACAGTGGGAGAAGGGCACGCTCCCAAGGTTGAAGTAACGCTTTAGGCCGAGAGCATTTGAGGCGCCCGAACTCACGAAGGCGATAGCCACGGCTTCCAGCCGTGGTTTTTGGAAGGCGGCCACCGAAACATGAGCCCAAAGCTACCGCGTGTCACTAGCCATGAATTGGTAAGGGCACTGAAGCGAGCTGGATGGGAGCCCATAAGACAGACTGGCTCTCACCTGCACCTGGCGCGCCCCGACCATCCGGGACATATCGTCACGGTGGCTGTCCATCCCGGACACTTGGTCCCACTGGGCACGCTGAAGGCGGTGCTTGACCGCGCTGGGCTTACTGGCGACGATCTACGAGACCTATTGTAGGAAAAGCAAAAATGAGTAAGTACACCATCATCCTAGAGTACGACCCCGAGGCAAAGAGCTACGCTGTCACCGTTCCAGCCTTACCTGGCTGCACTTCGCAGGGTTACACCATAGAAGAAGCCATAGCAAACGCTAAGGAAGCCATTGGTGGGCATGTCGCTACCCTGAGAGACATCGGCGAACCAGTGCCAGAAGAGATCGAGCGCCCACAAGCAATCACTATTGACGTGGCAGCTTAGAGGAAACCCTTTAGCGGTAAAGACGTGATCCGCGTAATCTACGAAATCTGCGGATACTGTCCAGCACCAGGGTCAACGATAGCCATTGCTGAATAGGCTCACTCATTGCCCGATCCGTCTAACTTTGCCTCCTATCTCCAAGCCCTTCCAGAGTACCGCGGCCAGGTAGTCCATCTGGAGCATATCCCGGCGCGGCCGGCCCGCTACGGGAGCCTGGACCGGCCCCTTCACCCATGCCTGGAAGTAACCCTGGAAGATGTGGGCGCCAAGCCCCTCTTCACTCACCAGGTGCACGCCCTGGAGGCGGCTCTCTCCGGCCGCAGCGTGGTGGTCGCCACCGGAACGGCCAGCGGCAAGACCCTCTGTTACAATGCCGCCTTCTTCCAGGCCTTTCTGGAGAACCCCCGCAGCCGGGCACTTTATCTCTTCCCCACCAAGGCCCTGGCCCAGGACCAGCTACGC
>JAUYDP010000261.1 GCA_030691805.1 Dehalococcoidia bacterium
CGCGAGGCGGTAGAGGACCCGGACATGGTTCGCGGGGCTCCCCACACAACGCGGATCGGACGCCTGGATGAAGCAGCAGCCGCCCGCAAGCCCAAGCTGTGTTGGGGATAGGGTCGAGCTGCCAGCGGTCAGCTATCAGCCGACAGCTATCAGTTATCAGCCATCAGCGATCAGTGATCAGTTGTCAGCTTTGGGGCGCTCACCTTGCCAACCTATGAAGACTGAAAGCTGAGCGCTGAAAGCTGACCTCTGACATCGATGCTGACATCTGACTACTGAAATCTGGGCGCTGAAAGCCGACCGCTTGAAGCCCCTCGCTGGGGGTTTGGGGTTGTTCTGAGACAGGTTTTGGGGGTTTTACCCCATTCCCCCTTTCGAGGTGTGGGGTGGGGCCTGGTGAGTGATAAATAAGAAAGGAGTAGTTGATGGATATTGGAAAAGCCTCTAAGATAGAGCAGGGCTCTCCGGCCGATCTCTGGCGCGAGGTCGCCCGAGGCCGGCTCTACTTCGAGCTAGGGGGCCTGGCCTTCGCCGTCCAGAAAGGGTTTACCCCAACGGAATTTGGGCGGCATGTCTGGGGTCATGGTGCGGTCCAGCGGACGGGCAAGGCCGACCCCACGGCCCTGGAATATATGGGCGGCGAGGCCAAGGAACACCTGCATTTCATCCCTGATATCCAGGTCCACTTCGACGTTATGGAAGACGACCTGGCCCAGATGACCCTCTCCAATGGCTGTTGGGGCGGTTATGGGAAGAAGCGGTGGGGGACCGCCTCCTATTGGGGCTTAAGCCAGGACCAGGTCTGCGAGTATTGCCACGAATGTTACCGGGCCTGGGGCGAACAGATTGGTCTTTCCATCACCACAAATCCCCAGGCCGACGGGACTTGCTTCATCCGGGCCACCCGACCCTAGAATAACGTTACAACCCGTTGACTGATTCTTAATGCCCATCCCTAGGCCGCATTCCGGCCTGTCTGGGGTCTGACGTGCTGGGAGCGGCATTCGGCCTAGCTTTCGCCGTGACCTTCGGGGCCAACTCTATCATAACCAGGCGCGGGGTGTTGCGCGCCAGCGGCAGCTATGTTGCCAATGTATCAATACTCAGCGGACCCGTCTTCTTTTTGGTGATAGCCGCCATCGTCGGGGACGTTTTCAAGCTGGGGCAGTTTAGCTTACAGTCCTACTTTTACTTCGCCATCGCCGGCATCGTGCATTTTGCGTTCGGACGGACCTTCGGCTACAAGTCGCTCCAGCTTATCGGGGTGACCCGTTCCAACATAGTTACGGGTTTGAGCACGATCGTTAGCGTGGGTATGGCGGTAGCGTTCCTCCACGAGCCGCTTACCCCGCTCGTGGTATTGGGGATCTTAATCTCCTTGTTAGGCCCTGTCCTGATTACTCTTAAAGATGAGACGATCGCCGTTGGGAGCCAGGATAACATTATCCCGGGAGGGCGAGCGGTTGACCGCCCCACTTTATACCGCGGGCTGCTCTACGGGGCCGGTTCCGCTATCTTTTGGGGCAGCAGCCCTCTTTTTATAAAACTGGGAATGGCGAGTGGAGGAACCTCTATTATAGGGAACTTGACCTCTTTTACGGCCGCCGCGTTATTTATCAGCCCTTCGTTTGTGGGTATTAAGGCGAGGAGGGAGTTGCTCAACCCTGACTTTGGTTCTTTAAAACTGGCTCTTATGTCGGGTTTCACCACCAACCTCGCTCAAATGCTGCGCTTTCTCGCGCTGGCCAATACCTCCGTGACAGTTGTTAGCCTTATGCAGCGAACGATCCCGGTCTGGTCCCTGGGCTTTGCCTATGCTTTCAACCGAAAACTCGAGAGCTTTAGTCCATGGGTGCTCCTTGGCAACGGGCTATTGTTGGCAGGGAGTATACTGGTTATGTTGGAGCAGTTCTGGCCAGGATAGGTTCCACTACTTTCTAGGGAAGGTTAGATGCACGAGGACCTGCTTAGTATCGTGGAAAAGGCCCTGAAGTGGGGTGCGCTGGATGCCAAGGTTATCCGTACCCAGGACATTGCCACCGCCGAATGGGTCCGGTTAAAGTGCCGCTACGGTTGTCCCAACTACGGGAGGCGCCTGGACTGCCCGCCGAACACCCCTGACTCAGAGCTAATGCGCCGCCTGCTGGGGGAATTCCACCGGGCGATCATTCTGAAGCTGGCCCGGCTACCTCAATACCGGGCTGAGCTATCGGGCATTGTACATAAGGTGGAGCGTGAGCTTCTCCTCAATCAATTCTATCGTGCGCTGGCCTTTGGGGCGGGGTCCTGCGGTCTCTGTGTTGCGGAGTGTGTACGGGAGCCGGGACGCTGTCCTCACCCGCATAATATCAGGCCGGCCGCAGAAGGGGCCGGTGTGGATTGGTTTCAGACCCTGAAGAATAACGGCTGGGAGCTGCGAATTGCCCAGGATAAGGGTGAGTCGCCCCCCAGCTACTCTTTGGTCCTGGTGGACTGACGGTGCAATGGTCTCCACGCTTCTGGGTCCACCGATCACGCCATCTCCAGGAGCCGCCCGTACCCCTGGACGGGTTGCCAGACCCCGGCCAGCTTCAGAATAGCGCGCACGGCGGCCTGGTTGCTGGTGGTCACGGGTTTGCCTGTCTCTTTCTCCAGCCGGTCTATGATGTCCAGGCCCCGCATGGCTCCACAGGAGATGAATATGCCGTCCGCTTCGGGCGCCAGGTTATAGACCTCCCTGGCCAGATTGTAAGGTATATCCGAGGTGATGAGCGTTATCTCCGCCGCGTCTGTCTTCTGAAGCCCCTTGAGGGCCAGGACCTGGAAACCTGAGTCGGTGAGGAACTTGTGCAATATCTGGTTGACCGGTTCGATGTAGGCGGTGCCCACCACAACCTTCCTAATTCCCAGCTCGCCCAGGGCGTCCACTACGGCAGTGGTCATGGCGATGGCTGGAAGCCCCGTAGCGGCCATGATCCTGGCGGTAATCTCCTTGTCCCAGCCATACCCTCTCAAGAAGCCCACGGGGGTGCCGCACTGGATAATGGCCTGAGCCCCTGCCATGGCCAGCTCCTTGGCGGCCCGCTCGATGTGGCCGATGACCTTCTCCAATCCGGCGGCGGTCACCGACTCCACCATCAGGCCGGTGATGAGGTAGGTGGTTCCCGGCGGGGTGACCAGGGACCATTCCTCCTCCATGACGCGGCTATCATTAGGGGAGATGAGTCCGATGCGTGCCCTTTCCACCGGGACACAGCGAATGCTGGTCCGGGTGGTAGCGAGTAGGTAAGGTAACGGCCAGTTTTCCCTCTCTGCCATAAGTCCCTCCTATGTTTCAAGATATAGCTTGTCTCAGCCGTGGCCAGTTAAGGGTGTGCTTTATTCTGTTACCGGCGGCGTGTCGGTCGGATCCCCGTAGTCCCGGTACTTGTCGTCTACGCGAGCACGGATTTCTTTAACCGGTAAACCCGCCTGCTGCCAGGCTTTCACATCCAATGCGATTTTATTGCAGAGGTCGCAACTGGAAGCGTGATCGTCGAAAGAGCCGTTATCCTTGATGTAGCAGTTCTTCAGGCTTTTATGGCTCTGCCCGCCCGAAAGCCTGGCGCAACCGCAGTAGCAAGGGATTTGAGATATCAGCTCCTGGTTGGCGACCGCGAAGCGGTATCCCTCCAGGCTTTCCCTGGAGTTGTAGGCGAAGGAGGGAAGGCCTTCTTGGCCCTGGGCGGAGCTGCTACAGGCTGACGCCAGGACCGCCAGGGCCAGAAAAGCCATAATAAACCACTTCATCTTCATCGTCCTTCCTCCTATAACGGTTAGTTGTCAGTTGTCAGCTTTCAGTTATCAGTTATCAGTTGTCAGTGATCAGTTATTAGCTGTCATGTCGGCTTCAAGTTCTTGGACAAAATCAACCGCAATTAGCAGCTTCTGTCTTGTCTAAACCCTTTCGCTGGGTTTGGGCAGGGCTGGCCGCTGAAAGCTGAGCGCTGAAAGCGAGCCCGTTGATAAACTTGATAAAGTACGGAGCTGTCTTCCCTACCATGGCCGACCAGGCGCCGCTCACGTAGCAGCGAGGCATGCCTCGCCACTTGATAAAGTACGGAGCTGTCTTCCCTACCATGGCCGAACAGGCGTCG
>JAUYDP010000283.1 GCA_030691805.1 Dehalococcoidia bacterium
CTCCAGTCTCCCTTCGGCATGATCCTGGTGAGCGGGCCTACCGGCTCCGGTAAGACCACCAGCCTCTACGCCTCGGTGAACCAACTGGACCCCGCCTCTCGCAATATCATGACCATCGAGGACCCCATCGAGTACCGGTTCTAGCAGATCAACCAGATCCAGGTGAACCGGGCCGCCGATATCACATTCGCCACAGGGTTGCGTGCTATTATGCGGCTTGACCCCGATATTATCCTGGTGGGCGAGATCCGCGATGCGGAGACCGCCAATGTAGCCATCCAGTCAGCTCTTACCGGGCACCTGGTCCTCTCCTCTATCCATGCCAACGACTCCATTGGGGCGGTACTCCGTCTCATAGATTTCGGCGTTGAGCCCTTCCTGGTGACGTCCGCCGTCATCGGGACCGTGGCCCAGCGCCTGGTGCGCAAGGTCTGCCCCTATTGCCGTCAGGTCCTGGTGGCCCCTCCGGAGGAGTCCATGGCCTATCAGCAGGAGATGAGCGAAGTGCGCACCGAATTCCACTACGGCCGGGGCTGCAACTTCTGCTCCCGCACCGGCTACCTGGGGCGCATCGGTGTCTTCGAGATCCTGACCATGAGCGAGCAGGTCCGGGGCCTCCTCTCCAAGCAGACCCCGGCCTCGGAGATCAAAACGCAGGCACTGCGGGAAGGCATGATCACCATGCGGCGGGACGGCATGCTCAAGGCGCGTGATGGCCTCACCACTCCCACCGAAGTCATCCGCAACGTATTCCTCATAGGGTAGGGTTCAGGGTTTAGGGGCCAGGGTTCACGGTATAGCGTATAGCGTATAGGGTTTGGGGTTCAGAACACAATACGTAGGGGCGGGTTTGAAACCCGCCCCTACGTATTTAGTATCTGGGCGATGACGGGAGGGAGTGGCGCCCCCGCAAGGAGGACCCTACACAAATAGCGGATATTTCCCAACGGATAACGGATAAGATGAGCGGATACCGGATGCCGTCCCATCCGTTATCCGCTTGGCTCTAGCGGGACACAGTGTTCATCCGTTGGGAATCGGGTCCACCTAAGGGGCAGCGCAGCCGTAGTATCCTCAAACCCTGAACCCTGGCCCCTTGACCCTAGTACAGGACCACAGAGGTTTTGCAAGATGTCATTCTGAGCGATAGCGAAGAATCTCGGCGCTGCCATGAGGACTGGTGTCTTTGGAAGGAACGAGATTCTTCGCCTCCGCTCGCCTGGTACTCAAAGAAGCGTGATTAACCAGGGCGCTCCGGCTCAGAATGACATTACTCATGTTCACTGTGGTCAGGTACTAGCGCATCCCCTCCAGCTCCCTTCGCGCCGCTTCGTACTGCGGATCCACCGCCAGCGCGGCCCGGAAGTCAGCAGCAGCCTCTTCTCATTGTCCCAGCTTGAGGTGGGCCAGCCCCCGGAAGTAGAGCGCCGGCGCGTATTTCGGGTCCCAGGTAGCCGCCTGCTGGAAGCGGTCCAGGGCTTCAGCCCATCGCTGCTGATTGTACTCTATCAGCCCCACGTTGAAGCTGGCAGGGGCGCTATCCGGCTTTAGCGCCAGAGAAGGCCAGGTACTCTTCTCTCGCCTTCCGGGACTGGAGCTTACCGGTATAGATGTTCCCCAGGGCCAGGTGGAGGGACTTTCCCATTCGTTCTATCTGAGGTAGAATACGGTGGGAGGCGGAAATTGCCTAAGAAATATACCTTTATAAAGCTGGGAAGCGGCGGTGGCTACGGGGCGCTGCTGGGAGACCGAAAGGACTGCTGGCGAGAGACGGGGTACCCTTTCTTAAGCCGTGAGGACCCGGTTGTGGTGCTCAGTGCAACATCCCACGAAATAGTGGAAGGATCTCCCTACAACTACTTGCTAGAGGCATTCGATCTGGCAGAGGTCCAAGAACTCCTGGACGACCCTGACCCCTCCGTTGCTAATTACTTCTAACTGAACCGGCGACCCAAATAATTCGGGGACGTGTATGGACCTGGACGAAGCTCGGAAAGCGCTAATGCGTCAGTTGATGGATGAGATATGGGACCGGCGCGTGATTCAGAGCATGGAGCGGGTGCCCCGCGAACTCTTCGTGGAACCAGGTGACCTTCACCAGGCATATGCTAATATTCCATTGCCGATCGCCCAGGGGCAGACCATCTCCCAACCCTTCATTGTAGCCTTGATGACCCAGGCGCTGTCCCTTAAAGGACATGAAGAGGTGCTTGAAATCGGCACCGGAAGCGGATATCAGTTGGCAATTCTGGCAGAGTTGTCGCGCCACGTGGTTTCAGTGGAGAGATTCAAATTATTGGCCGAACAGGCAGGCCAAAGGCTTAAACTCCTGGGCTATACTAACGTGGAAATACATCTAGGGAACGGTACCCTGGGTTGGCCTCAGGGGGCTCCGTATCAGGCTATTATGGTTACCGCCGGCGCTCCCAGGGTGCCTCAAGAGCTTCTGGACCAGCTTGACGATGGCGGGCGTCTGGTGATCCCCGTGGGTTCACGCTTCGACCAGGACCTCCTTCTCTTGACTAAGCAAGGAGACGCTTTAGTCCAAAGCAATCTGGGGCCATGCCGGTTCGTTCCTCTTACCGGCAAGGCTGGATGGCCTGACTGAGCTATTAGCTTTCAGCGGTCAGCTATCAGCTATTAGTACGAACCGATAGCTGCCTGCCATTGCACAAGGCGGTTGTAAAGACCAAAAAGGTCTTTTCCGTGGTCTCCGCGATCTCTGGTATGAAAATAGCTCCGTCCAACGGTACCACTATGCCCCAGCGCTTTAGCCTGGGGTATGGGAACCCACCCCAGGCTAAAGCGCTGGGGCATAAGGGCCCATTTTTATAGTCGGTGGTGCCCCGCCGCGGCATGAGGGACTGGTATGAAAATAGGGTAGCCCGATTGCCACTTGGCAGCCATGGCCACTGGCCGGCGAGACGCCGGCGCTCCCAGGTAGGGGCATTTGCATGCTCGGTGGTGCCCCCCACGGGCATGGGA
>JAUYDP010000352.1 GCA_030691805.1 Dehalococcoidia bacterium
TTGAGATAGGTATAGCCTTCCTGGTCGAAATAGCTTACATCCCCGTCGCCCAGCCCCATCCTGGCGTCCAGGGCCTTCTTGGACGTGGGCCCGCTACCGTGATAATACTCGAAGTCCTGCAAACAGTTATGGAGGTAAGAATACCGATCGGCCGCTGCGGGAAACGGGGGCTCAAAGCCATGTTTCCACCGGAGCTCCGTGTAGGCCTTCTGCGCCTCGATAAAGTATTCCAGAGGAATTAGTTGCTGCTCTTTCTCGTAGAAGCGGGACCCGGCCTCGATGATCCACAGGTTGAACCTGGGCAGTACCCCGTGGCTCATGAGGTAGTCCCAGCCGCTGGCCGTGGACTTGACCGCAGAGGCGACTCCCTCGAAACCGTGTGGCTTCGCCATCTCCACCCCAAGAACGAAGTTCGGGTTAACCCGGCCTGGGCCCCAGAAATCAACCGCCCTCACCGTTCGCTTGATCCATTCGTCGTAGCCAACGAACTTATCCTTGCCCGGGCATATCCATTGGAACAGCCGCTTATCCCAGACCTCGATATTCGGCTGGATGCTCCCAACACCGGTCTCATGAACCCTCCTCCAGCCCTCGTCATCCTGAGAGCCTGTGAATTTTTGCTATCTTTAATGGTAATGTCATGATGTCGTTCGCCTGGGCCGACTGGATTGGCCTCATCGGTGCGCCTTTGCGGCTCCGAGTCCTCGCTGCTCCGGGCCCCATGGGCCCTGTGGGGCCCGTGGGCCCGTCTGTCAGGCGCTGTCCTCCGTGGCGGTCCCTATGTCCCCCAGGCCAGCCACCGCAGCAGGTTGTGGGTCACCGCTATCAACAGCATCACTGCGGTGACCTTGGCCACCCCCCGCACCGTGAACTGGGAGACCCCCAGGTGGCGTACCTGGGCGTTCGCCCATTCCGCCAGGGCGCCCCGGACCTTGTAGATCGCTTTGGCCTCCGCCGTAGCCATGCGCTCCCGCCATGCTGCCACCTCCGGGCTATCACCCTGCCGTGGCAGGTAGCGCTCCTCCTCCGGCTTGTTCCGGGGCAGCCGCACCGGGGCATAGACCGTGATGCTACGCTGCCCCAGGGTCGTGATCGCCTCCCGGGTGGCAAACCCGCCGTCCACCAAGTAGTCCTGGGGATGACTGCCCGTCCGCTCCACAACCTGCTCTTCCATGGGCACGGCCTGGCCCGCGTCCGTGCCTTCTGTGGTCACCGCAACCCCCACGATGATGCCGTGGGCCTTGCCCGGGGCCTCCACAGTAGCCAGTTCCACGTTGTAGGCGGGCCTGAACCCCCCATCGGGCATCTTCATCACCCGCGCCTCCGGGTCCGTGGTGGAGACCCGCGGCGCGGTCACTTTCTCTCGCTTGCCCGTCGCCAGCGTCCGCTGTTGCCGCTCCTTGGCGGCCTGCACCTGCGGCACGTACGCCAGCGCCTCGGTCACCCGCTGCTCCCTCTCCCGGGCTGCCCGCTCCCGAGCCGCCTGCTGACGCTTGGTCACGTCCGGGTCCGGATGCTCCCGCTCCTGAGCCACCCGCTCCACCTGCTCCCAGGCCGCCGTCAGGCAGCGCTCCAGCGTCTCCTCTCGTCGGAAGGAGGCAGCCCCGGCGCTGGCCCGTACCCGCATTCCATCCTGGGCTACCCGCCCCAGGGTGACCGCCTCGGCCGCCAGCATGCATCCCACGATCCGGGTCAGCAGGTCGTCCAGGGCCGCCCGGCGCGCCACCCGGAAGTCGGAGAGCATATGGTAGTTGACGGGCACGCCACCCCGCAGCCAGCGGTAGGCATCGTGCTGGTGACAGAGCCGGTCCAGCCGCCGAGCGCTACCCACCCCCTCCACGGTGGCATAGACCCAGAGCGCCAGGAGCACCTGCGGGTCGCTGGCGGGATGCCCTGGCTTGTCCAGGACGGCTTTGATGTCGGCGTAGAAGGCCGACAGATCCATCCCGTCCAGCATGGCCCAGACCGCCCGGGCCTGGTGGTCTTGGGGAAGCAGGCTGTCCAGATCCTGCTCCACCCACTCCCGTTGGTTCCGTACGGGACGGTAGACCCGGGCCGTCGCTGGTGTGGCCGGAGCCGGTGGGGGCGGCGTGACGGTATCAGGCAGGTTCAGCAGCGATATCTGGCTCATTATGCATCTCCAGTAGCAGGCTTCCTTGCTACTATACCACAGATTCATCGATAACGCAACCACAAGATATGGGATTGTACGCTATTGTTTCATCCACCATCTGCAAGCACCGTGCCAATAAAATCACAGGCTCTGAGCGCAGCGAAGAATCTCGCCCGTCCCGAGTGAGACGTAATACTTCGGGGGAGGAGATTCTTCGCCTCCGCTGCTTGGCGGCAAGAATCACTTGGGATCAGGCCCCGCTCCGGCTCAGAATGACACGGTGTATCACTGACATGATTATCTGTGCAATCTGCTAAATCTGCGGATCGTTCTTCCCGCTTTAGTTGGCCCGGTTAGAAAGGATAGTGACCACCGAGTTGGCGATGCCGAATCCTCCTACGTTATGCTGAAGGCCATAACCCTTGGTTACGTCCACCTGGCGCTGCCCGGCTTCGCCCCTCAAGTGCCAGAATAGCTCGCACATCTGCGCGATACCGGTGGCGCCCAAGGGATGCCCTTTGGAGATCAGACCGCCGCTGGGATTTACTGGTAATATCCCATTCCTTTCGGACGCTCCGCTCTCGATGAACTTGCCTCCCTGGCCCTTCTCGCAGAAACCAAGGTCCTCGTAGTCCACTATCTCCGTAATAGTAAAACAATCGTGGACTTCGGCCAGAGCGATATCCTTGGGACCGACTCCGGCCATTTTGTATGCCTGTTGTGCCGCTCGCACCGAGGCGTCGAAGCCCAGGAAGTGGGGCTTTTCGTTGAAGTAGAGGTAGTCTGTCCCGAAACCTAATCCAGCAACGTAAACGGGCTTGTCGGTAAACTTGTGGGCCATGTCCGCCCGGCAGAGAAGGGTAGCCGCTGCCCCGTCGGTTTGCGGGCAGCAGTCAAAGAGGTGAAGAGGGTAGGCTACCATGGGGGACTTGAGCACATCTTCTACTTTGATCTCACTTTGGTAGTGGGCGTATGGGTCCAGGCAGGCGTTCTTGCGATTCTTGACCGACACCATGGCCAGTTGCTCGGGCGTGGTACCGAACTCATGCATGTGCCGGGTGGCGACGAGGCTAAAGGTGACGGCTGCGGTCTCGCCTCGATTGATGATAGGATGCCCTTCCACAGCCCTGGCCAGGAGCCCCTCTGATGTGGATTTATCGCGCATCTTTTCTACGCCGATGGCCAGGACCACGTCGTACACGCCCGAGGCAACACCGAAGCAGGCATTGCGGAAAGCATCACTTCCCGTTGGGCACCCGTTCTCCACCCGGGTAACGGGGATGCCTATAAGTCCCAGATTGCCCGATACAAAGGCGCCACCGATGGTCACGAATCCAAAGAGATTCGGCCGGGAGGTGCCGAGCCAGGCCGCCTGAATCTCCTTGGGGTCGAAACCCTTGTCTACGTTGTTGATGGCGGCCAGGTAGGCCTCCTCCATCATGTTTTCGAAGCCCTTTTCGAAGAGCTCACCGAACTTGATCATTCCTACGCCGACTATGGCAACCTTATTCCAACCCATGTATGTTCTCCTATCTTATTAACCTATCCCCCACCCCCCCCACTAAGGGGAAGATGGGGGGACACCCCCCAAACCCCCGGCCTACCGGCGGTTGGGACACCCCATATTCACCTTGCCTACCGTAAGATGGGGGGACACCCCCCAACCCCCCGGTCTACCGGCGGTTTGGATACCCCCTATTCACCCAGTCCACTGTAAAACGGGGGTAAACTCCTCAAACCCCCGGCCTACCGGCGGTTGGGGTACCCCGTATTCCCAAAGTTATCAAAAGGGGACGCCCCCAAGACCACCTTATTGGCAGTTTATACCGGTACTCTCAGCGGGCGGAACTTGTGCCCGTAGACGCTCACGCCCCGCTCGACCACTATTCTTCTCAGCACCAGCTCAATGGGCATGTCCACCTTTATCCCGTCAACCTTCATCTCAGTGCCCAGGGCCAGGTAACGATTACCGTCTTCCAGTTCCCCAACGACTAGGGGTAATGGGGACTCGAAGGGCTGGGGCATGTAATAGTTGAGGCTATAGGTATGGACGATGCCCTTCCTGGCTAGAGCTACCATCTCAAACTCGGTATGTCCGCAGCGGACACAGATCAGGCGGATGGCCGGCGGGAAGTTGATGTAGCCGCACTCTTTGCACTTCTTGCCAAGGATAGCTCGCATCTCCCGGTTAGTCCTCCAGTGGAATGGGGAGGACACGGGAAGAACCGATTCGGCCACCTCTCCGGCCCTCTCCAGAATTCCCTTCTGTCGGGCCAAATGGGTGTAGTCAATATATTCCGCTCTAGCCAGGTAGTCTTCTACTGTAGGCGCTCCTCCTGGGGACGGACGCTTGATCATCAGGCTTAAAGCTTCTGCCGAGCCAGAACCATAGGCAACCAGCAGTACTTTTTGCCCCACGGTGGCCTTGTCCAGAACAGCGGCCAGGCTGAGAAGAGGAGAGGCTGCCCCGGTATCTCCCACCCTTGGGTAGACGTTACCGGCCAGCATTTGCTCCGGGGTGATACCGATTCCTTTGGACGCGTCCCTGGTTATCCGATCATCGGGCTGCTGAAGGACAGCATAATCATAGTCCGTGGCCTTCCTGCCCATCCTTATAAGAAGTCCCTTGGCCGCTTCCTGTACGTGTTTGACGTACCCGTACTCCCGGCTAAAGCGGGGATCGTAGTCTCTGACGTGGGGGTCATCGGGAGAGCGCCACCGGTCCAGGAAACCCGTGTTGTGCGTGTAGGATCCGTCTACTTCCACCAGCGGCCGGCCTTCTCCTATCAGGAGCGCTACCGCTCCAGCGCCGAAGGTCATTTCCATATCGCTTCCGGCCCCGGCCGGTCGGAAATCGGAGGCCAGGACCAGGACATGCTTCTTCCTGCCCGATGCCACTGCGTCCGAGGCGGCTTTCCAGGCGGCGATAGCGGCCCCAGTGGTATGGGCGAACTCGGCGGTCTCCAACTCCGGACTACACTGAAAGACATCGGCTATAACGCTGATTGAAGAATGTTCGAGATAAGGAGTAGAGTTGCTGGCCAGGTAGATCGCGTCCACGTCAGAGCCCGCCACCCCTGCTTGCTTAAGAGCATTGCCGGCGGCCTCGGTCAGCATGGTTATCACATCTTCATCCGGGCCGGGAACCACCAGTTCGCCCCGGCCGCCAGTATCCCATGCTTTACCGATCTCCTCTTTCTTCACGCGGTAGAGTGGGAGGTAGACCCCATAACCTAATATTCCGATCGACAATTCAATAGCTCCTTCCGGTCCTAAACAGGGCCTGTGATGCTGTTTTAGCGTATGGCCAGGGGGATCATTTGCCGGTAGACCAGCCTGGACGAGCGCGCCATGAGAATCTCCTTGTTGACTTTGAACTCCAGCCTGCTGGCGCTCATCCCTTGAGAGGCGGTCTCGGAGGCCCGCTGCGGCGCCTGTCTTCAGGGCCTGTTAGAGGATGGCCGATGCTTCTCCGGATACGACTCTCTCTCCCTTCTGGTTCTCGCAGTAAACCTCGCAAACCACCTGGCGTTGTCCACCTTCCTCTTTTTTTTGTTTGACGAGGCCACGCGCGGTTATGGTATCGCCCGGGCGCACCGGGGCCAGGAAGGAGACCGTTAGCTTGCCTCCTGCCAGCCATCCTTTCGCAAATGCTTTGGTCATCATCTCAGAGATATAGGCCAAAGAGAGGAGCCCGTGGGCAATGGTGCCGCCGTAAAAGGTGCCCTTAGCGAAGTCTGGGTCAATGTGAAGAGGATTAAAGTCGCCGGAGGCTTCCGCATACTGGTTTATCTTCTCCTGGGTTATCTGCTTGCGGACCGGATTGAGCTCATCCCCTTGTTTCAGGGTATCAAAAGATAACGTCTTGGCCATGGTTTGTTCTCCTGGAGACTATTTGGGCCAGATGCCGGTCATCCTGCCGATGACCACCGTCTCCCCCCGCTGGTTCACAGTGGTGGACTCGATAACCATCCACTTCCGGTCTTTGCGGACGAACTTCTCCGCCACCCTGGCCTTGGTGGTCAGGACGTCCCCCGGGCGCAACGGTGCAACGAACTGGAACTCCTGGCGGGCATGGATTGAGCCGGGAGGCATCTTGCCTTCCTTCTGAAAAAGGACCGAAGTCCGGCTGAAGATAGCCGCAGTTGTAGGGGGCGCGACCGGCCAGCCCACGGCGGCATCTAGAGCGGCGGTCTGGTCCTGGTAGATGGAGCTATCATCCTCCACAGCTTGAAGGTACTTCTTAACAGCTTCCTCAGTTAGGTTAAGGACGGGGGGATCGAATTCCCGTCCAACTTCTATTTCGTCGTAGACCAACTCTTTTTCGGACATAGATTCCCCCTTACATGGTAAGTCCGCCATCTACACACAGGACTTGTCCGGTGATATAGCTGGCCTCGTCGGACGCCAGGAAGACGAAGGCTGGGGCTATCTCCTCGGGCTCGGCCCAGCGGCGCAGCGGGATTTGCTCAAGGTATACCTGGCCCAGCTTGGGATCAGTGCGGATCTTCTCGGTCATTCTTGTGGCGGCGCCGGGGGATATGGCGTTCACGTTGATATTATAGCGGGCCAACTCCTTAGCTGCCGACTTGGTAAAGCCCAACATGCCGCCCTTAGCTGAGCCGTAGTTTATCTGCCCGATGGTGCCCTGGATACCGGCTCGGGACACCACGTTTATCACCTTTCCGTACTTACGCTCGATCATATGGGTTGAAACTGCCTGGGTGCAGTTAAAGGTGCCCTTGAGGTGGGTATTTAATACCGCATCCCACTGATCTTCGGTCATTTTCTGCAACATATTTAACCGCAGGATCCCGGCGTTGTTGACCAGGATGTCAACCTGGCCGAATTCCTTAATAGTGGTTTCTACCGTCTTCTTGACGGACTCTCGGTTGGTAACATCTGTGGGGACGGCTATAGCTAATCCGCCCCTGGACTTGATTTCGTTGACTACTTCTTCGGCAGGCTCAAGGTCAAGCTCCGCTATCGTGACCTTGGCCCCTTCACTGGCGAAGGCCATGGCAACCGCCCGTCCGATGCCCCTGCCCGAGCCAGTGACGATAGCAACTTTCCCATCCAATCTACCCATGGCGCTCTCCTTTTATGGTGTATCTGTATGGAATCGGCGATTGGCGCCGAAAGAGTTCTAAACCGGCCGGTGCGTGCTGCCGTACGAAAGTATAGCAATAGCCCGGTTAGGTGTCAAGGCGAATATCCTCTTATTCTTTTCCCCGCTCTTGTGATAGAATAAGTCACTGGATAAATAATCTGGAGTCGCTCTTGGAGAAGGTCCTCATCGGGGTGGCCTGGCCTTATGCCAACGGCCCCCTTCACCTGGGTCACCTGGCCGGCGCTTACCTTCCGGCCGATATCTTCGCTCGCTACCATCGGATAAAGGGCAATCAGGTGCTTATGGTCTCCGGCAGCGACCAGCACGGCACCCCTATCACGGTGCGAGCCGAGCAGGAGGGGAAGACGCCTGCGGAGGTGGCTGCCTTCTATCACCAGGATTTCCTCCGTTCGTGGGAGAAGCTCGGAATCTCCTTTGATCTTTTCACTACCACGGAGACCGCGAACCATGCCCAGGTTACACATGAAATCTTCCTCGCTCTTATGCAAAAGGGGTACATTTACCGGAATATGATGGAATCCCCTTTCTGCTCCAGATGCCAGAGGTACCTTCCAGACCGGTACGTGGAGGGGACCTGCCCCAACTGCGGCTTTCAAAACGCACGGGGAGACCAATGTGACGAATGCGGCAAGCCCTTGAACCCTACAGACTTGTTGGACCTTCGTTGCAAGATCTGCGGCGCTACACCGCAGATTCGGGAGACGGAGCACTTCTTTCTCCGGCTAACGGCCTTTACGGAAGAGCTGCTGGCCTGGGTGCGGAGGCAGACACACTGGAAGCCCAATGTCCTGAATTTCACCTTGCGTTTCCTTGAGGATGGGCTAAAAGACCGCGCCATTACCAGGGACATCGAATGGGGGATAAACATACCAGTCCCAGGCTTTGAGCGAAAGCGTATCTATGTGTGGTTTGAGGCGGTCATCGGTTACCTTTCTGCCAGCAAGGAGTGGTCGCAGATGACCGGCCAACCGGACAAATGGAAGGAGTTTTGGGAAGACCCCCAGGCCAGGACCTATTACTTCATCGGAAAAGATAACATCCCTTTCCATACTATGATCTGGCCGGCCATGTTAATGGGTTACGGAGGTTTTAACCTCCCGTATGATGTTCCCGCAAATGAATTCTTGACACTACAGGGCCGCCAGTTTTCCACGAGCCGGAACTGGGCCGTCTGGCTACCCGATTATCTGGAGCGATATGATCCGGACCCTCTGCGCTACTTTCTCTCCATAAATATGCCGGAGCGGGCCGATACTGACTTTTCCTGGGAGGAGTTCGTCCGGCGTAACAACGACGAGTTGGTGGCTACCTATGGTAACCTGGCTCACCGGGCCCTGACTTTTACCTACCGCCATTTCGATGGACGAGTGCCGGAGGCCCAACAGGACGAACGAGACCGCGCCCTGCTGTCCAAGGGACAGGCATCGCTGGACCGGGTTGATTCTCTTCTTGGGCAATGCCGCTTCCGTGAATCAATTTTGGAGATCATGTCCCTCGCCCAAGAAGCCAACCGGTATCTGGAGGAGAAGTCTCCGTGGAAAGCGATTGCTAACGACCGGGCATCTGCGGCCGGGGCAATGCTTACGGCGCTTACCCTTATTGACGGCCTTAAGACCATGCTGTATCCTTTTCTTCCATTCAGTTGCCAGACGCTACATCGGCTATTGGGCTATCAGGGAAGAATCGAAGATGCCGGCTGGGGCTTTGGCCGGCTTCGACCGGGCCAGAAGCTGGAAAAGCCCGTAGCCTTATTCATAAAGCTGGACGATACAGCAGTTGAGCAGGAAAAGGCCCGTCTGAGCGAGGCCGCCCCTGTTGGGGGCAAGGCGGCGTGATCGTAGATACCCACGCTCACCTATATGATCCCGGTTTTGACAGAGATCGCGATGAGGTAATCCGTCGGGCGCTCCGAGAGGGTGTCGGCGCAATTATTGCGGTGGGGACGGACCTGGATTCCAGTAGGGTTTCGGTTGAACTGGCACAGGCCTACCCATGGGTCTATGCAGCAGTGGGGTTCCATCCCCACGATGCATCCCGCCTGACTCCGGAGGCTTTGGATGAGATTGCCAGTCTGGCGGCGCATCCCAAGGTGGTTGCCATTGGTGAGATTGGCCTGGACTATTACCGAAAACTTTCACCTAAGGAAGCCCAGGGAAGGGCGCTGGAGGCCCAGTTGGAACTGGCATCCTCCTTAGAGTTACCGGTAATAGTGCATTGCAGGGACGCCCACGCAGAGACCCTGGCAATTCTAAGGCTATGGGCAGGCCGCCGGTCACTGAAAACGGGGGGGTATATTGGGGTTATGCATTGCTTCAGCGGCGACGAGCGAGAGGGGATGGAATTGATAGGGCTGGGTTTCATGATCTCCTTTGCCGGACCCGTCACCTTTCCCAGGACCCAGAGACCCAAGCTCGTCGCCATGAAATTGCCTATGACCGAGTTGCTGGTTGAAACAGATTGCCCGTACTTAACCCCGTCCGAAAATTACGGGCAGCGAAACGAGCCGGCCTTTGTTTGGGCCGTTGCTCGGGGACTCGCGGAGGCGAGGGAAATCCCCTTACAGGAGATGGCCTCCATTACTAACAGGAACGCCCAAAAGCTCTTTGGGCTATCCCTTATCAGGAAGGAAGATATTGGAGACCCCTTCCCTATTCCAGTCTATACAGGAAGATCTACCTGAGGTAGAGCGGTTCATACAGACGCTGGCCGGGGTGGATTCACCCTGGCTCGCTGAGTTATTAACCTATATACTCCGTCCGGGGGGCAAGCGCCTGAGACCGGCCCTAACCCTTTTGGCCGGGAAGTTCTATAATTATGATCAGGAGCGCCTCTTGACCATGGCGGCGGCTGTGGAGTTGCTTCACACTGCTACTCTGTTACACGACGATACAATTGACAGAGCGGACGTGCGGCGTGGTGTATCCACCGTGAATGCCCGTTGGGATGGTAGCGTGGCCGTGCTGGCGGGGGACTATCTTTTCGCTCAGTCCGCAGTGCTTGCGGCTTCAACCGGCAACATGAGGGTGGTCCAGCTTTTCGCCCGTACCCTTATGACCATAGTGGATGGCGAGATGCGGCAGCAAAAAAGCGCCTTTGACTGGAACCAGACCAGGGAAGAATACTTCGGGAGGATCTCTCGTAAAACTGCCTCGCTCTTTTCTATGGCCACAGAATCCGGGGCGGTGCTTAGCGGCGCGCCGGAGGCATCTATCCAAGCTCTCATTTCGTACGGGTACAACCTGGGAATGGCGTTTCAGATCATAGACGATATCCTCGATTTCATGGGAGAGGAACAAGAGATGGGGAAGCCCGTAGGCAGTGACCTGCTGCAAGGTACTGTTACTCTTCCTGCTCTAGTCTTCATGGAGCTAAATCCTGGGGACGATTCGGTCCGGTGTATGATGGAAAACCCAGGTGACAACGGCCATGCTGCCAGGGTAATTCAAGCCATAAGGACTTCGGCGGCAATTCCACAGGCGTATAAGGTGGCCGGCAACTTCTGCCAGAAGGCATGCAGCGGCCTGGCATCACTCCCCTCCATGGGGCCTGTGGAATCACTCCGGAATCTAGCTGACTACACAGTCAAGCGAAGCTACTAACCTCGGCAATACCCGGAGGGTAGAGGATCGTGCTTAACGTCTACCAACTTAGTGTCTTTCTGACCGTAGCGAATTGTGGCAGCTTCCTCGCGGCCGGCCGGGAGCTTCATCTAACCGGCCCGGCAGTTCGTCAGCAAGTCAAGGGCCTGGAAAAACAGCTTGGCCTCAGCCTCTTCCAGCGTAAGGGACGGCGCATGGATCTGACTGAAGCTGGGCGGGCGTTGATGTCCGCGGCCACACAACTGGTCGAGATGGCGCACCGGACTGAGGAGTCTATCTTGCGCCAACGGGACCCAAACACTGGGCGCCTGGTGATTGGCTGCGGCACCGCCGCCGGGGAGCATATCCTACCGAAATTACTAGCGTCCTTCAAGCGGGAGTACCCTAGCGCTGGAGTAAAGGTACGCCAGGGTGATAGCGTCTCTATTCTGGCCGGAGTCAGAGACATGGAGGTGGACTTCGGTCTTTTAGGACTCCGGCCTAGGGAGAAAGGGATCCAGAGCCGCAAGCTCTTAGAAGACCGTATGGTTTTAATTGTGCCCCCGAAACATCCTTGGGTCAGGAGGGGGATAGTGGAACTGGAAGACCTAAAGAGTGCCACGCTAATCGTCCGGCAGGATGGGTCAGGGGTTAACCGGGCGGCGGAGGAGGTCCTGGAGAAGAAGGGCGTATCCTGGGAGGACCTCCGTATCTTGATGGAGGTAGAGGGCACGGGTTTGGTAGAACAGGCGGTAGGGGCCGGGCTGGGCGTTGCCCTGGTATCCCGACTGGCGGCCCGGAGGTTTGGGACTATCGTAAGGACCGTGGAGCTTCATGGCCTTTCTTTGAACTGCGAGGTCCATCTTGTCAGGAACATACACCGAGCGGCCGGCCAACTCAGCTTGAAGTTCTGGGAATTCATTCAGAAGCCCGAAGTCCAGCAGATGATTGCGGAGGAAGTATCCTAGGGTTGAGTCCCGGGCGGCCTCTTCCGGAGTCCAATATCTTGAGCGCTCCTCTAGAGGTAAGGCGACTGGGGCCAGGCGACCGGGAAGAATGGAACCATGCGGTGGCAGGCCTACCAACAGGTCATGTCCTCCAGAGCTACGAATGGGGAGAGCTGAAAGAGGGTATGGGCTGGCGCTCCCACCGGCTTCTAAAGGAGTCAATGGGGACTCCCATGGGCGCTGCACTTGTCCTCTACAAGCGGCTACCGCTGCCAGGCCTAAGCATAATGTACGTGCCTAAAGGGCCGTGCTTCCACCCAGATGACGTAGAAACCTTGCGCGCGTTGCTGCGCGCGCTCAAAAACCTGGCCCATTCAGAGGGCGCTCTCTTCCTTAAGATAGACCCAGACCTCACAGAGGAAGATTCCCGGGCCTTGGGCGTGCTGGAGCAGGAGGGGTTCTCTCCGTCTTTGGAGCAGATACAGCTTCGAAATACTATGGTTGTTGACCTACGCCCCTCAGAAAAAGACCTACTGGCCCGCATGAACCAGTCAACGCGGCGAAATATCAATCTGGCCCAACGACACGGAGTGGAGGTAGTCACAGGTAACCAGACAGACCTGCGCCAATTCTATGAACTCTATCAGGAGACAGCCCGGAGGGACGGCTTCATCCTGCGTTCTTATGATTATTACCAGCGTCTATGGGGCGGTTTTTTAGCACAAGGGATGGCCTGCGCATTCTTGGCGCGCCGGCAGGAACAGGTTCTGGCGGGTTGTCTGGTGTTGCTGCTGGGGAAGAAGGCATGGTACATCCTGGGGGCTTCTCGCAGTGATATGCGGGAAGTGCGTCCCAATCAACTACTCCAGTGGGAGGCCATGCGGTGGGTTAAGATTTCTGGAGCAGAGAGCTACGACATGTGGGGATTACCCGAGGTGTTGCAAGCTGGCCAGCCTATGTGGGGCCTTTACCAGTTCAAGCGTGGTTTCGGGGGAGAAGTGCGCCGCTGGATTGGGGCTTATGACTACATTGCCCGTCCCAACTGGACCCGGGTCTGGCGGAGAGCCTTTCCCCTGTACCTCCGGCTGAGGGGCGGATTGGCGAATCCCCTGGGGGCCGAGGCTGCGGCGGCTGGCGATGCCTGATCCGGGCGCGACCTGGCCTTCGAAAAGCCAATGGGGCGCACCCGGTGCGCCCCATTCACCGATCTTCCTGGCTATCTCGCTACTGAATCAGACAGCGACTACGCTCTTGATCTCGGGAATCTCCCTCTTCAGGGCTCGCTCGATACCCATCTGAAGGGTCATCTGGGACATAGGACACCCACCGCAGGCGCCAGTCAGTCTTACTTTAGCTATCCCGTCTTCGCTGACGTCAACCAACTCCACATCGCCACCGTCAGCGTTGAGGGCAGGACGGATAGTGTCGAGGGCTTTCTCTACCTTCTCTCGCATTTCCTTACTTTCTCCTTTTCCAAATCTCGGGTCATCCTTGAATTGGTCCTTTTGGGGCTTTCTACCGTTATCTCGGGCTATCTTACTGACCGGGCTTGGCGCCCGATGGATCAGGCGACACCCTTCTCAGTCTTCATCTTGCTGAGCAACTCCGAACCTAGGCATTTGTCAGCAAAATCGCACCACTCCCAACAACCGGACTTCATCTCTCGAGGCACCACGTTCTTGCAGGATGGGCACGTGGCCCTGGCCTCGTCAGACCAGATCTCCACCTCTCCCTTGCAAAAGGGACACTCGATATAGTCGGGGACCGGCTGCTTTAGAGTCTGACTTCCCGGGCATTTAAACAGGTCCATCCGAAACCCCTTGTATATATCTTACTCTACAGGGATAGCTTATAGCAAACGCTTCGTCTCCATGATACGGCCCTGAAGCATTTGGCTATAGGACTTTTGTCACATAGCGAGAGGAACAAGGAACAAGGAACAAGGAACAAGGAACAAGGAACGGGGAACAAGGAACAAGGGTATTGGATACGGGGTTCAGAGTACAGGGTGTTGAGACGAGAGGGTGGAAAGCACTGCACGACCCCATTCCTGTCCACTCCTGAGTGCTTGTCCCCCGCCCTACGCCTTTCGGCGCCGGACACAGCAATTCCCTCAAATCTCGTCAGACCCGCCACTACGGGCCCATTCCGGGCACTGCCGTGAGG
>JAUYDP010000366.1 GCA_030691805.1 Dehalococcoidia bacterium
CCGTCTCTACAGGCTGATCTTGGTTCGGCACTAACCAAGAAGAGATGGATCTTGCGACACTATAACGACATTTCATCAAGAAAGGTTACCTATGTGAGCCGCCAAGACGGGCCACCGGCCCGTCTCTACAGGCTGATCTTGGTTCGGCACTAACCAAGAAGAGATAGAGCTAGCGGCGAGCCGAGCACCATCGAGCTACGGCTGACTCATTGCTGACTCATTATTAAAGCATATTGAAGCACTTCTGAACCACAATTGAACAACTACTGAGCCACAATTAATGCACAACTAAAGCACAACTAAAGCACAACTAAAGCACAATTAAAGCACAATTAAAGCACAATTAATGCACAACTAATGCACAACTAAAGCACAACTAAAGCACAACTAAAACACCATTGAAGCACAATCGAACCATAATGAAGCACTATCGAAGCACTATCGAACCACCATTGAACCACTATGGAAGCACGGGCGGGGTGGTTGGGTGGGAGAACTAACTGCCCATCTCGAAGTTGAACGGGTCGCGGGTGGCCTCTAGCTCTTCCAGGGCGTTCGCCACTGCCTGTCGCAACCATTTGTCGGGGTCATGGAGCCGGCTACGCAACGCCCGGAGGGCCAGGCTTCCACCGACCTTGCCCAACGAATCAACGGCGGCGAACTGGACGTCCGGGTCTGGGTCATCTATCAGGGGAACGAGAAAAGGGGCTGCCCGGGGGTCGCCCCGCTCTCCACAGGCGTGGGTTGCTTCGTAGCGCATTTCCCCATCGTCGTTTTCCAGCTCCTGAAAGAGGATTGGCAGCCAGCGGGGATCTGCGTTGCGCCCCATGGCGTACAGGGAGCTGACCCGCATGGGGCGGTCCAGGCTGGCGTAAGCCTGCTCGATCACCGTCGTGACCTGTGGCAGGCTGAGGTGGCTAACGGCCTCGATAGCCCGCCTCCGCACCAGAAGAGGCTCCCTATCGTTCTCCAAACAGGCGAAGAGGGCCTGTTGCAGTTTGCCGGCCTCTTCCGGACGCAGCTTGCCCAGCTCTCCCAGTAGGATGAAACGGCCCAGGGCCGTGGCTGCGGCCGCCCTTACTTCAGCGCCAGGATCGCAGCAGAGCAGCCTTTCCAGGCCATAGAGCAGCCACCGGTCCTCGCACTCCCAGAGGCCCTCGATGGCCATCACGCGGATCGCCGGCTCCTCATCCTGGAGACAGCGGCGGAAGAATGCGTTGAAGTCCAACTCGGTGTTGTCCTCAGCCAGGTCTACCAGCTTTTTCACCACCTGGCGGCGTCGAGAAGCCTCCACCGTTGACCAGGTCTGGTCCAACAGGTGGACCTCCTCCTTGGAGAGTCCGGAAAGATAGGCCAGCCGGCCTGTGGCAAGGGGCTTTTCCTGGTCAGCAAGGTCAGCCAGGATCTTGTTGAGGGGCACCGTTACTCCTTGGCGGACACGGTTAGCTTTGGGAGGAATAGGGAAGGCGCCCAGAGGGCGCCATTTGCCCATCGGCCGTCGTTGCCCAGGGCGATGCCGCTTTTCAGGGCCTCGTAGACGTTACCGGAGACCATGGTATCCTTGACACGGCCGACCAGCTTGCCGGACTCTATCTTGTAACCAAGCAGGACATTACCGCTGAAATCTCCTGCAAGGATGTTCCCCTGTCCGGCCCCCATCAGGTATTCTATAACCAGGCCTTCACGAATATCGGCTACCATATCCTGGAAAGAGACCTTGCCCTCCTGGACGATCAGGGTGCTGGTGGAAGGAGATGGAGGGGTTTCCAGGGAACGGCGCCCGCTTGCGGTGGTCTGGGCGCCGGCCATTCCGGCGGTCTGAAGGTCGTAAATAAACTGTTTGACTACTCCCTGCTCTACGAGCTTGAGGGGCCGGATCGGTACGCCCTCCTCATCGCAGGGGCTACTCCCAGGGCGGTAAGGCAAGGTGCCGTCATCCGTCAAGCTGAACTGGGGGTCGAACACCTGCTGGCCCAGCCGGTTGCTAAGGGCAGAAGCCCCCTGAAATACGGTCTTGCCATTGAGGGCCACCAGGATGGGCGGAAGCAGGGCGCTTCCCACGCCGCCGGGGGTGAAGACCACAGGGTACTCCCCGGTAGTTACTCTGGCCTTTTCTCTGGCCATCTCCAATTGCCACAGGGTCCGCTCGATGGTGGCACTGGGATCGAGCACTGGCCGGCAGGACGCTTCAGCCTCTCCTACGAAAAGCATGTCCGTATCTCGCACCAGGAGACCTTCCAGCGCCAGGCTGAAGATGCTTTTTCGGTATGACGCCTCCCCGCCGCTGGAGTTAATTATTCTGACCAGGATGGTATCCTTGCTGACACCAGCCTGGCAGACCAGGTCCGGAAAATTAGCCCGTACCCGGTCAATGAGGGTTTGCCCAAGCTCGATCATACTTTCCAGGGGAACGGCCTCTACCGCGCTGTCATATGTCTCTACCGGCGCGTACGAAGTAGCTCCAGGCAACTGGAAATGCGCCTGCGGCCCAAAGGGGACCGCCTCAACCGCCGCCTCCACAATCGAGATAGGGTCCCGGAGGTCAGTAGTTGAAGCAAAACCTATCTTGCCATCTACCACCATACGCAGGGCAATCCCTCTAGTCTGGCGGGACTGAAGGTGCTTTAGCCGGTTGTTCTCAAAACCCACCGGCGTTGACTCGGCCTCGAGATAGAAGACCTCGGCTTGCTGCGAGACCTTACGGGCTTTATCCAGGATCTGCTCTATCATCACCGGCCCCCTACCACGCAGCGGCTTATGCGGATATGCGGGCTGCCGCTGGAAACAGGCAGGGGAGACTGGCCTCCCTTACCGCACCCGCCGCCCTCGGACCAGCGCAGGTCGTTGCCGATAGCGTCTACGTTTTGCAATGTTGTGAAGAGATTTCCCGTCAGGACCACACCCCTCAGAGGCTCGGCCAGCCGGCCAGCCCGGATCATACAGGCCTCGCCGGACGAGAAGGTGAACATCTCCATGCTGGTGGTGCCTCCGTACCAGTCCTTGGCGTAGACTCCCTCCTTGATGCCGGAAAGGAGGTCTTCCAGGGTGGCCTGGCCCGGTTCGATGCTGGTGTTGGTCATGCGCACGATAGGCTCGTGGCGGTAATTAATGGCCCGGGCATTGCCCGTAGGCTGTTCAGCCATCTTGGCCGCCGTCTCCCGTGAGTGAAGCCGGCCAACCAGGACCCCTTCCCGTACCAGGTAGGTCTTGGAGGCGGGCACCCCCTCGTCATCGTACTTGTAGCTCCCACGCAATCCAGGTGGGGCTGCGCCGTCCGTGATGTTCAGGTGGGCGCCCCCGAACCGCCGTCCTAAGGCCATAAGCTCCCTTAGCCTCTCGTTTTCGTAGATATGGTCGGCCTCGGACAGGTGTCCGAAGGCCTCATGGGCGAAGACCCCAGCCAGGATAGGCTCCAGCACCACCGGGTATTCACCCGCTCGCACGCTGGCGGCCGTCAGGAGGTTCACGGCGCGCCGGGCCACATCCTGTATCTCCTCACGGAGCCCTTCCAGGAAGGAGAAGTCGCCGAGACGGCCTGTGCTCAGGGAGGCCTGCTGTACGTCGCCATCCTTCCGGGCGATGGCCGTGAACCTGGCCGCCACATCCACCTTCCCTTGCTCGATGTAGGCGCCCTCATTGGTGGCGAAGGTGACCCGCCGGCGCAGGTCCCGGTATATGACCTGGGAGGTCTGTACGCCGGGGGTGCCCATGATGATATCGTTATAAGAGTCCAGCATCTCTTTCTTACGGGAGAGGGGTACGGAAGCGGGGTCCTTGACCAGATAAGGCTCCACCACGTCAACCACCGGCTCCACCTGGGCCAGAAGGCTCTCCTCGCGGCCGACCAGGTGAGCCTGGCGGACGGCCAGAGCAACCCTGGCCCGGAGGTCCTCCACCTGGTTGAAGGTGGTGAAACCCCAGCCTCCCTTCACCATCGCCCGCACGTTGCCTCCCCGGAAGGTCGTGCGCCCCAGGTCTTCTAATTCGCGTCCCCGGTAGATCAGCCGGGTGGCCTCCCCCTCCTCGAGACGCAACTCGACATAGTCCGCTTCATGGCCCTTAAGGGCAGCTTCTATTAAGTCACGCACTTCACCAGACACCTCGTTACCCATATGGTAACAGCTTCGCTAGAAAAGGTACAAGTGCCTTTTTGGGGCTAGCATACCCCTAACCACCCCATTATCTACCACAGAGAACACGGAGCACACAGAGAAGTTTTATGTTTATTTTCTCCGTAGTCTTTACGGTCTACACGGTAACAAAACACCCGGCCTTTGGCTTCTAAACGCGGAGAGCGCAGAGATATTTCATGTTTATTTTCTCCGTGGTCTCTGCGGTAGCACCACACTTAACCGTGGTCGCTTCCGGCGGGGCTGGAAAGCCCCGCCTATCCAGATTGGCTGC
>JAUYDP010000369.1 GCA_030691805.1 Dehalococcoidia bacterium
TCCAGCCGCCCTTCCCACCAGAAAAGCGACTGGATGCCCGGCACGAGGTTGACGCAAGCGGCCAGCCTCTGTTCCAGGACTGCTCTGGCTATGCGCTGACCCTCTTCCTGAGACGGGACAGTAACCAGAGCTACGATGTATCCAGCGCCGCTGCTATCCCCGTTCATCTATCCGCGCTCATCACCCGCCTACCCACGACTCGTAAGGAGCCACGGGCGAACAACTGGATGGCCTTGGGAAGGATGCGGTGCTCCTCTTGGAGGATCCTCAGCGACAGGCTTTCCTCGGTGTCATCATCCAGGACCGGCACCGCCTTTTGAAGAATAATCGGTCCGCCGTCAACGTCTTCATTGACGAAATGGACCGTACAGCCTGTTACTTTCACGCCATGTCGGAGAGCATCTTCCTGAGCGTGCAGACCTCCGCCGAAAGCAGGAAGCAGAGAGGGATGTATGTTAATAATCCTCATAGGGAAAGCGCGGACGAACTCCGGGTGAAGAACCCGGTCATATCCAGCCAAGACCACCAGGTCCACCTTGTGCTCCTCCAAGAGGAGGGCTATCCGCCGGTTGTGTTCCAGGCGTGACGGGTAGTCCTCTTCCTGCACCACCCTGGCCGGGATTCGATGGCTGGCCGCCCTGGCGAGGGCATAGGCTTCCGGCCGGTTGCTAATTACAATGGCCACCCTGGCGTCAACCTCCCCCCGCTCGATGGCTTCAATAATAGCCTGAAGGTTGCTGCCCCTACTAGAGGCCAGGACTCCTAATTGAATCACATGGGCACCAGGTCAAGGCCGTTCCATAACCAGCTTGTCCATTTCCAGTTGAACGGGGATGGGGTACCGGCCGGTGAAGCAGGCCAGGCAGAAGTCCTCACTTGGCAGGCCAACCGATTTGACCAGGCCCTCCAGGCTGAGGTATCCCAGGCTGGTGGCCCCGATAAAGCGAGCGATCTCGTCTACTGTCTTGCGGTAGGCGATAAGCTCCGCCCTGGTCGCCATATCAACGCCGAAGAAACACGGGTAGCGAATGGGTGGAGCGGAAATTCGCATGTGTATCTCGGAAGCCCCGGCCTTCCGGAGAAGGCTGACCACTCGCGGCGTGGTAGTACCCCGCACAATAGAATCGTCCAGGACCACCAGGCGCTTGCCGTAAAGCGCCTCCATCCGTGGGTTGAACTTCAACTGGACGCCCATCTCACGCATCCGTTGGTCTGGCTGAATAAAGGTCCGGCCGATGTATCGGTTCTTGATCAGTCCTTCACTGAAGGGAATACCCGACTCCTTGGCGTAACCTATGCCAGCCGGGATTGCCGAATCCGGCACCGCGATGACCAAATCTGCTTCCACCGGGTACTCCCTGGCAAGCTGCGCCCCCATCTCCTGGCGGGCCAGATATAGGAGCCTGCCGTTTATGAGGCTATCCGGCCGCGCAAAATAGATGAACTCAAACACGCAGAGAGACCGCTGCTCGGAGACTGTCCCCATGGTGCTGCGGACACCGCGCTGGTCAATGACCACTATCTCTCCCGGTTCCACTTCCCTGAGAAACTGGGCGCCGACCGTGTCCAAAGCGCAACTCTCCGAGGCGAGCACCCAACCCCCATTAAGCCGCCCCAAACAAAGGGGCCTGATCCCCAACGGGTCCCGCACCCCAATCAGGCTCTCCCGGGTAAGCAAAACCAGGCTAAAAGCACCCTGCAAGCGTGGTATTGCCCGCAGGATCTTGTCCTCCCAGCTATACCCGAAAGAGGAGGCGATAACCTGGGCGATTACCTCGGCGTCTGTAGTGGAGTAGAATTTGTAGCTAGGTTCCATCTGCGTTCTAAGGGCAGAAGCATTCACGACGTTCCCATTCTGGGCAAGAGCCAGCGTACCCAGGTCGCTCTCGACTACCAGGGGCTGGGCATTGGCTATGCGGCTGGAGCCAGTAGTGGAGTAGCGGGTATGGCCGATGGCGATGTGCCCTCTGTTCAGGTCCGCCAGGTCGTCCTCGACGAAGACCTGGGCCACGAGGCCCATGCCCGTCCGCACTCGCAGCCCCTTCCCGTCGGAAGTGGCTATGCCGGCGCTCTCCTGCCCGCGGTGCTGGAGGGCGTATAGGCCGAAGAAAGTGGTGCGGGCGACATCCTCCCCAGGCGCAAAAATACCGAAGATCCCACAGGACTCTCTGGGGCTGTCTGTGATCACTTCGGCCTCACGGTAGTAGCGTTGCGCAGCTCAATTGCATCCCTCCCTGAATTATAATCCCATGCCCATGCATGGTCAATCACCAGCTTTTATGTGCAATCCCATCTCGTCTAACGCTGGCGTTGGGGTGTCCCTGTTTGGAGGCTTGCTCGCTAATGGTACCAGTGGGGGACGGCAAGAGTCAAGCTTCATGACGGGCTAACTAGTGCTTAGTTGCAGAAGTTCACGTCCTTTTGAAATCGGGTTGAGACCCTTCGCTACGCTCAGGGTGACACGTTGGGAAATGTCATTCTGAGCGGTGGGAAATGTCATTCTGAGCGCAGCGAAGAATCTCGATTAGCACGCCGATTTATGCAAGCAAGCACTAGTCTGCCGACTAAAGTCGGCAGACCGCTTTTATAGCAGACCCGCCCTCCCCCTTTTTGTCATGTTAGGCTATAATGTCCCCAAAACCCTGGAGGCGCATTTGGCTATCCCTATTTCGCTGGCTGTCCTTATCTGGGCACTGATTACAGTTTTGGCGTTCTTCAAGCCTACCAGGTTTCCCAATGGCTTTTTCCAAGACCTCCTGGCCCTTGGCGGCTTCGCCGCGCTGGTGGTAGGCTTCTTCTGGCAGGTGCTGCTTCTGACGGAATATCTCGTTCCCAAGGGCGGCGGTGACCTGGCCTCCTTCCTTTATCCCGTCTACTTTTTCGCCGCCAGAAACCTTCAAGAAGGGGTTATCCCTCTCTGGAACCCCTACCAGTTCGGAGGCATGCCATTCGCTGCCGATATGCAGACTGGGATGTTTTATCCGATCAATTTGCTGGCCCTTCTGCTGGTGAGGCCCTTTAGCTACCAGGCCATGGAGGGTCTGGCCATCGTCCACTACTTCCTGGCCGCCTGCTTCATGTACGTCTACCTGCGAGGCATGGCCATAGGCAGGCTGGGCGCATTCGGCGGGGGGGTGGTTTTCGCGTTCAGTGGATTCGCTGTGGCCCATCTCGGCCACCTAAATATGCTGGAATCCGTTATCTGGCTACCTCTGGTGCTCTTCTTTTTCCACCGGGCCTGGTCCACTAAGCGGCTTTCCTGGGCGATCGCCGCTGGGACGGCCTACGGGGTGTCAATCCTGCCCGGCCACATCCAGATGACCCTCTACCTGGGTCTCTTCCTGACGCTTTACTGGATCTGGGCGATTATTTCTGATCTCTGGTCCAATCGGAGAACAGGATGGCGATTGCCATCTTTCAGGCGGGTGGCCGCTTTACCCTTGACTCTGATCGTGGCCTTCGGCCTGGCCGCCGTGCAGTTGATTCCCAGCTTCGAGTTGACCGGTCTCTCCATCAGGGCGGCCATTAGCTACGAGAAGGCCGTCGAATACGCAGTAAGTCCATTCGGATTGATAAGCTTGGCTGTCCCCCATTTCTTCGACCCGGATAGCATTAATTTTGGGGGCATCAAGGGTAATCTCACCGAGGTCTACGGCTATGCGGGGATTGTCGCAATGTTAATGGCGGCCCTGGCCCTTACGCTGACCTCCCGCCGCAATACCTGGAGGTGGTTCTTCGGCCTGGGCGCCCTGGCGTTCTTGCTCCTTTCCTTGGGCCAGGACACCGTCCTGCATGGGTGGCTTTATCGCTTTGTTCCGGGCTTCGACAAGGTCAGAGCGCCAGGACGCTTCCTGTTCCTTTTTGATTTCGCCGTGGCGGCGCTGGCCGGCCTGGGTCTGGACGCCCTCGCCAGGCCGCTGGCGCGCCGCGACCGTCCGGCCATGAAGGCCACCCTTTGGATGGTTGGGACGCTGGTAGCTATCGGCGCGTTTGGTGCGCTGATCTTCTACCAGGCGCTCCTTACCAGCCAGGACAAAGACCCCGTTATCTACCGCCGGATCGAAGCCTCCACCTCGGGAATCGTGATAGCTCTGGCGTTTCTGGCGCTGGGACTCCTGGTCCTGCTACTGCACCGTTATCGCAACCGTTGGAGGTCGTTCCTGCCGTGGTTAGCTGTTACCTTCGTGGTGGTGGACCTATTTAGCTCCGGATGGTCTTA
>JAUYDP010000370.1 GCA_030691805.1 Dehalococcoidia bacterium
CGGCTACCTTGTTTGTTATGTCTTTGATCCTGGCCTGCATCTTTTCCACCAGCTTCTCAGCGTCCCCGGCCCGGCCTGTAATCCGTCCCACCATGCCGATTGCGGCCAGCACCTCCCCCATATTGCCAGGCTCGATGACGACCACTGTAAGCCCCCTGCCTTCTAGTGCAGGCACTATCTGCTTGGCCTGCAAGCCGGTCGCCAGAATTAGATCAGGAGTTGCGGCCATTACCAACTCCATATTGACGTTGGTAAGACCTCCAATCTTCGGCTTGGCCTTGGCCTCCTCAGGATAGTCGCAATACGTAGTAACACCGACGATCTTATCGCCCAAACCCAGGGCGAAGAGTATCTCGGTATTGCTTGGCGCCAGCGAGATGATGCGCTGTGGCTCCAGCTTGACCGTCACCTGTCTCCCGGCGTTATCCGTGATGGCCATTGGGAAACTGGCCTGGATTGCCGGCATGGCCTTAGGCGGCGCAGCGGTAGTCGTCGTGGGAGTGGCTAGTGGAGCCGGGGCAGCGGGCAGGCAGGCTGCCAGTAATAACGCCATCACCATGAACAACGGCAAAGTAAACGTGCTTCGGGTCCTCATTCTGCAATCTTCCTTTCCAAAAAAAATCCCCTTGTTCGAAAGAACAAGGGGAGACACCGGGCTAGATGCCCTGGTCCTGCCCCCTTTCCCTCGAAGGTGCTCGGACGTGTGGGGGCCGGTTTTCTGACTTAAGACGGCTGTCGGACCGTCATCGTTACAGTAGCGGGACTGTGCCGGCGTTAGACCGGTCTTACCCTATTTAACCCCATCTTCTGGGGCACCCCCACGGCGTGTATTCAATTAAGATGATTATACCATATCCGGATACCTGGTCAAGCGGCCTTTGGAGAGTGTTGAATAAGTTGTGTGATATAATCTGGTGTCATGGCCTCTATCAGAGGAACGAGGACAAGGCGCCGTTTGGCGGGGGCAGCCGCCATTCTGATGGCCTCGTTTGTGGCCAGCAGACTGACCGGCCTCGTCCGTGATATGGCCATCAGCTACGAGTTCGGCACCAGCCCGGAGCTTGCGTCTTACCTGGCAGCCTTCCGCCTGCCGGACCTCCTCTTCCAACTGGTGGCCGGCGCTGCTCTGGCCAGCGCCTTTATCCCCACCTTCGCCCGGTTGCAGGCGGCAGGGGAGGAAAAGGACTCCTGGCTTCTGACCAGCTCGCTGCTGAATCTCATCGGCGCCGGCACCCTGGCCCTTTCGCTGGTGACGCTGGTAACTGCTCAGTGGTTGGTCCCCATGATTGTCCCTGGATTCGACCCCCCTTACCAGGAGCTGACCGTACGCCTTACCCGCATCATGCTGGCATCCCCGGTCCTTTTCGGGATCAGCGCCATCCTGGGGTCAGCCCTCAACGCCAGGCAGCATTTCCTGCTTCCCGGCCTGGCGCCTATCGTGTATAACCTTTCCATAACTGGTGGCGCTCTCTTCCTCTCCCGCATAGTTGGGATCGAGGGCCTGGCCTGGGGGGTGACAGTCGGGTCACTGGCCCATCTGCTGGTCCAGGTCCCAGGCCTCCGGCGCCAGGGCATGGTCTACCGCCTTGATTTCTCGCTGTCTAACCCTGGCGTCAGGGAGGTGGGACGGCTCATGGGCCCGAGGGTGCTGGGTCTGGCTTCCGTGCAGTTGAACTTCCTGGTGACCACCGTGCTGGCTACCCAACTAGCCAGCTATAGCTTGCCTGCCCTAAATTATGCCTGGCTCTTGACGCTAATACCGTTGGGCGTTTTCGGCGTGGCCATATCCAGCGCGGTCTTCCCCACTCTGGCGGAGAAAGCTGCGCACGAGGCGGCTGAATCGCTGGGCCGGACCCTTTACGCCACCATGCGTATGATCCTCTTCCTTACCATACCTTCCAGCATAGGCTTAATCACTCTTGGGCAGCCGCTCATTGCTGTTCTCTTCCAACGGGGGCTTTTTGACCAGCAGTCGGCCGACGCCACATATTGGGCGCTGCTCTTCTA
This sequence comes from Dehalococcoidia bacterium, assembly GCA_030691805.1. Lineage (GTDB taxonomy): Bacteria > Chloroflexota > Dehalococcoidia > JAUYDP01 > JAUYDP01 > JAUYDP01. The sequence goes on from JAUYDP010000370.1 coordinate 2,008, forward strand.
TTCCCTCGGTCTCTTTGGGCACGCTATGGTGGAGATACTGACCCGCGCCTTCTATGCCGCTCAGGATACCCGGACGCCGGTAGCCATAGGGATTGGGGCTATGGGCTTGAACATCCTGCTCAGCCTGACCCTGATGGGGCCGCTGGGACACGGAGGACTTGCCCTGAGCGTCTCGATCGCCGCCATTGTAGAGGCCGTTCTCTTGCTACGGACCATGGGCGGGAGGCTCTCCAGGCAGGTCTCCCCTGGCCTATGGCCTTCCATAACGCGCACCTTCCTGGCGGCCCTGGTGATGGGGCTGGCGGTCCTCGCCCTGCGCCTCTGGGTACCGCTGCCCGGCACAACCATCGGACAGGCCGCCTATCTCATAGCAGGGGTCGCCGGCGGCGCCAGCGTTTTTTATGCCGCGGCCTACCTCCTGGGAAGCCAGGAGGCGCGAATAGTGAGGGATAACCTGGGCCTGAATCGCGGATAGACCGTTAGCGCCAGGATAGACAAAGCAATCAAGATGCTTGTTACCGAGCGAGACGTGGGCTCCACCTCGCTGTTGCCGTCCAGTTCCGTCACTTGGAGAAGAGCCTAAGATAAAGGAGCGTCATCGTGCAGAAATGGGAGTATGTAGCTATTAGCTGGCCTGATTCTCTTACTTTTCATTTCAAGCGGGCGAAACAGAGTTAGATTTGGCGGTCGCTTAGATGCAACACCAGAGTAGGGACGTCTACCTCACCCCCCAACCCCCTCTCCGTCCACGGAGAGGGGGAGGAGCGGGCGGGGTTTGGAAGTTCCTGCTGAAGTTAAACAGAAAATAGCATCTATTGAACTGAAGGTAAACAAGAAAATAGTATTTATTAAGCTGGTATAAAGGGGGAAATGCCTTGGATTCTTTAGACGAACACAGGATTAAAAATCGTTCCCCCTCTCCGCCTGCGGAGAAAGGGTCAGGGGGTGAGGTAAAGCGCTGGCGAACTGACCTAGAGCTTTGGCGCAGACTCAAGCCCGTGGCGCGTCAGATGAGACAAGAACCGACAGAGGCAGAAGACTTATTGTGGCAGAGCCTCCGTAACCGGCAGTTGCTGGGTTTCAGATTCAGGCGTCAACACAGCATAGAACGGTTCATTGTTGACTTGTACTGCGCGCAGGCCGGCCTGGTGGTTGAAGTTGACGGCCATATTCACCAGTATCAGGGCGAAGAGGATGCGACCCGCCAAGCATATCTCGAAAGCCAGGGCTTGTGCGTCCTTCGCTTTACCAACGAAGCTGTATTAAATAATATTGGGGACGTACTGAACCAGATTGTTGGCGCCCTGACTTCCAAACCGGAGCAAAGATAAAGGCGTTCCCTTATCCCAAGGCAGCTACAGGGCATTTGCTCCGAAAAGAAGCAAGGCTTAATACATTCCCCCTCTCTGTAGACGGAGAGGGGGCCAGGGGGTGAGGTAAAAGGCTGCCAAACAGATCTGGACCTATAGGCCCGACTTAAGCCCCTATTCGCGTCGAGATAGAGGCAAGTTGATATATCGCCGCTTAATGCCTAATAAACGAAAGGAGTTACCATGAGCATCCTGATAACCGGCGCCGGCCTGGTTGGTTCGTACGCCGCCGCCCAACTGGCGGCGATGGGGGAAAACCCAGTCCTCTTCGACGTTGCGCCGCCCTGGGAGAACTTACAGCGGGTTCCGGGCCTGGAAACGGTGGAGGTTATCCGAGGGGATATTCTGGACTTTCCGGACCTGGCCAGGGTGATCAAGGAAAAGGGAGTGGACCGCATCATCCACACCGCCGCTTTCCTTACTGCCGGCGCCAGGGCGAGACCTTATGCCGCGGTGAAGGTTAACATCCTGGGCACTGTCAATATCCTCGAAGCGGCCAGGCTGTTGGGGGTTTCCAGGGTGGTATTCACCAGCTCGGCCACGGTCTACTATAGCACCTATTCGACACGGCAAGATGATCCCCAGGAAGAGGACTTCGCCCTCCGTGCCATTAGCCAGCGGCCCAGCGGGGTATACCCAACCACGAAGCTAGCATGTGAACACCTGGGCCTTAACTACCGGGACCTTTACGGCATTGATTTCGTAGTGGTGCGCTTCGCCGGGGTCTTCGGGCCATGGCTGGGACCGGTCGCGGGACTGCCCGGCATGGCTCTTAAACAACTGGCGGAGAGGCCCCTACGAGAGAAGGTGGTGACGGTAGGACGCGACCTGGTC